>DATCXA010000341.1:0-3125 GCA_036566085.1 Propionibacteriaceae bacterium | reverse complement strand
GGCTCCGGCCACTACCCGTCCTACAACGGTGTGGTGGGCACCGGATTCGCCGACGGAGCCGTGCTCGGTGGTGTCTTCGCGTCGCCGTCAGCGGAGCAGATCTATCGAGTGGCGAAGGCGGCTGACGGTGGTGCCGGGGTGGTACTGGGATTCGGCAACTATGCCGGAGACCGGCTGAACTTCGCGGTGGCCGCAGAGCGCTTGATCAATGACGGCATCGACACCCGGATCGTCTATGTGACCGACGACGTGGCGTCGGCCAGCCCCCAGGAGCAGGAGAAGCGGCGTGGCATCGCGGGCACCTTCACGGTGTACAAGATGGCGGCCGCCGCGGCTGAGGACGGCGCAAATCTCGATGAGGTGGAGCGCATCATGCGCGCGGCCAACGGTGCGACGTACTCGTTCGGCGTTGCCTTCCACGGCTGCACGCTTCCTGGCGCGGAAAAGCCGCTGTTTACGGTTGCCGAGGGGCACATGGACTTCGGGCTTGGCATCCATGGCGAGCCGGGCATCACCTCGGCTCCCTGGATGTCCGCCAGGGACCTCGCCGGCAAGCTTGTGGAGACGGTGCTCGCCGAACGTCCCGAGGGAGTGAGCGGACGGGCGGCGGTGCTCCTCAACGGGCTTGGGTCCACCAAGTACGAAGAACTCTTCGTGCTGTACGGCCATGTCAACGAGCTGCTGGATGCAGCAGGCGTCGTGCAGGTGGCTCCTGAGGTGGGGGAGTTGGTGACCAGCCTCGATATGGCCGGATGCTCGCTGTCGGTGACCTGGCTCGATGAGGAGCTGGAAGGTTACTGGCTTGCCCCGGCGGACACCCCTGCCTTCCGGCGCGGCAACGCAGTGGTCAGTGAGCGCTTCACCACTCGGCGTACCGGAGCGGGCCATGTCGCTGAGAAGGTGACAGCGGAAGCGAGCGAGGCATCGATTGCGGCTGCCGCGGTTGCACGTAAGGCAGTCGATGCGATCTATGCCGTGGTCGAGGAGAACAAGGACTACTTGGGCCGGATCGACGCGATTGCCGGCGACGGTGATCATGGCATCGGCATGTCACGGGGCTCGAAAGCCGCAGCGGAAGCGGCGAATGAGGCCGAAGGTGGCGTCGAGACGGTGCTCAGTGACGCCGGCCGTGCGTTTGGTGACAAGGCCGGGGGCACTAGCGGCATCTTGTGGGGGCTGCTGTTGGAGGGTGTCGGCAAGGGGCTGGGCAACACCGAAGCAGTGACATCAGAGCGGCTTGCTGGTGCTGTGCAGTCGTCGGCTCAGCACCTAAAGGCTTTCAGCAAGGCCGAGCTCGGTGACAAGACCATGCTTGATGCCCTGTTCCCATTCGTCGACACGCTGGTTGGGCAAGTTGATGCAGGAGTCTCAATCTCTCAGGCGTGGCGCTCGGCGGCGGAGGCCTGCCGGACCGCAGCCGAGGCCACCGCCTCACTGGTTCCGAAGATCGGGCGAGCGCGGCCGCTGGCAGAGCGCAGCGTTGGCACACCAGATCCGGGCGCCGTATCACTCGGTTTGATCGTCACCGCAATCGGCGACGTGCTTGGCGACGCGGAGGCTGACACTTCCGCAGCGAGAGATTCCATGGACAAGGAAGGACAACCCACATGAGCGATCGCATCCGGCTGTTAGTGGGAAGCGACAGCGCGGGCTTCGATTACAAGGACCACATCTTGGCCGATATGCAGGCTGATGATCGGGTCGAGGTTGTTGATCTTGGCGTCTTCAAAGAAGATATTGAGGGCTCCTCATATCCGTCGGTGGCTATTGCCGCAGGCGAGAAGATCGCTGCCGGCGAGGCCGACCGCGCGATCCTGCTGTGCGGTACCGGGATAGGAGTGGCGATCGCCGCCAACAAGGTGCCGGGGATTCGGGCGACGGTTGCCCACGACTCTTTCAGCGTCGAGAGGTCAGTTCTGTCCAACAACTGTCAGATCCTCACCCTTGGCCAGCGCGTGATCGGTCTTCAGCTGGCTCGACGGCTCGCCAAGGAATGGCTCGACTATGTCTTCGACCCGAGTAGCGCATCCGGGCCCAAGGTTGCCGAGATTAGTGAGTACGAGGACTCCATTACCGGATAGTCGCGTTCATCCCTCTCCGGGCTGGGGGTGAAACATCCCACGCTACGTGGGATGTTCACGCTGTACAGGGCATGCATGCCCGGTACAGCGTCGACAAGCTAGGTACAGCAGCAGCCAGTTCACCGATGGGCTGTGGTTGAGGCTTGACGGTTGAGGCTTGACAGGACGTGCTCTCAAGATTGTGCGGTTGCGGCGTACGGCACAATCTCAGGGTGATCGAGTATCGAACGCCGACCGAAATCGAGCAGATGCGACCGGCTGGGCGGTTCGTCGCCGAGGTGCTGACGGCGTTGGTGGCTCGTGCCGACGTCGGGGTGAACCTTCTCGAGCTCGACGAGTTGGCGCATCAGATGATCAGGGAACGCGGGGCAGAGTCGTGCTACATCAACTATCACCCCTCGTTCGGTGCTAGCCCCTTTGGCAAGGTGCTCTGCACATCGGTCAACGATGCGGTGTTGCATGGATTACCCCACGACTACGACCTCCGTGACGGTGACCTGGTCAGCCTGGACTTTGCGGCATCGGTGAATGGCTGGGTGGCGGATTCGGCGATCAGTGTGATCGTCGGGTCACCCCGTGGACAAGATCAACAACTTATCGCTACTGCCGAAGCGGCGCTAGCTGCTGGGATCGAAGCGGCGCTGCCCGGAAACAAGATCGGCGATATCTCGTTCGCGATCGCCCGGGTCGGCTCGCATGCCGGTTACAAGATCAACACCGAGTTCGGCGGTCACGGGGTGGGACGTACGATGCATGGCGACCCGCACGTACCGAACAACGGCCGTCGAGGTCGCGGGCTGCTCTTGCGACCTGGTCTGGTGATCGCGATCGAGCCTTGGTTTCTGGCTGGGACAGACAAGATCTATACCGACGCGGACGGCTGGACACTGCGGAGCCGAGATGGGTCACGTGGCGCGCATGCCGAGCACACGGTCGCGATCACGGCTGACGGCCCGGTGGTCCTGACTTTGCGCTGAAGTGCCTCATGCTTTGCGTGGCTATCCATTGACGAGCGGGGACGTTCCCGGGGAACCGTCCCCGCCA
>DATCXA010000004.1:0-2862 GCA_036566085.1 Propionibacteriaceae bacterium | reverse complement strand
ACGGCAACCTCATGGCTGCTTGACCGTGATCGAATTCCGACAGCCCGAATTCCAACGGCGCCAATTCCGACAGCCATTGTCGGTCTTAGCGACGTGCTCGCGCTCGGGGCAGTCCAGGCGTTGGCGAGCCGCGGCCTCAGCGTTCCGGCGGAAGTGTCGGTTTGCGGCTTTGACGACATCACCGCAGCAGCGGCGGCCAACCTCACCACAGTTCATCAACCGATTCGCGAAAAGGGCCAGCACGTAGGCCGATTGCTGCTGGATCCCGAAAGCCAGCCCCGCCAGGTATTGCTGCCCATCAGCCTGATCACCCGCGGGACCACCGGCCAGGCGCGTCAGCAGCCGGCGCTTTCATGATCGTGAGCGTCGGCATCGCGGGAGCGGCTTAAAACACGACTTCCTGAGTGAGCTCCGAGACGCGGCCGAGCAGTTCCTCGAAAGAGCCCGCTCGCAGCAGTCTGACCTGATCAAGTGCGTTGAGGGGTGCAATGGCGGCCAACTGCCAGGCGGCGGCGGCTGGATCCGGAGACAGTTCTATGTCAGCGGGCCACACGTTCCCGGCGAACTCGCTGGCGACGGCGAGCGTGCGGCGTACCAGCTGCTCGGTTTCCTCACGCAGCTGCCATAGACCGATGTCCCACTCCAAATCCGCTATCTCAGATATCTCGGCGCGTGGATGCGGTGCATCCATCAGCCATCGGGTGACGTCGAATCGCCGGCCGCCCTGCGCAACCAAGCCGACAAAGCCTTCCTGGGCGCCAAGCTGGGTGATCTCGGCGATCGTGCCGAGATCGAAGCACTGCTCGCCGCCACCGACCTCCCAGCCGCGCTCGATCAGTACCACACCAAATTGCGCATCCTCGTTCTTCAACAGCTCGGCGAGCATGATCAGGTACCGCTCCTCGAAGACACGCAGCCGCAACGGCATATACGGGAACAGCACCGAACTGAGTGGAAACATCGGCATGATCGCCACATGCCCAGCCAACCACCCGAACCCAACCGCCCGAACCCAGCCGCCTGAGGTGCTGGGCTCGCGCACTCAATCCAGCAGCTCGCGAATCACGCCATCGGCGAGCAGCCTGCCGTTGCGACTCAAGATCAACTTACCATCCTGAGCCGCTACCAGCCCACGGGCGCAAAGATCAGTGAGACGACCTCGCTCGGTGCTTGTGAGTAGCGACATGGGGAGGCCATCGGCCAGGCGTAGCTCAAGCAGGATGCGCTCTACCCGCCTGTCATCGGACGTGAGCACCTCCCGAGCTAGCGCTGGCGAGCGGTCGGCGGCAAGCCGCGATGCGTACGCCCGCGGGTGCTTGACATTCCACCACCGCACGCCGCCGACATGACTGTGAGCGCCCGGGCCGATGCCCCACCAATGCTCGCTGCGCCAATAGCCGAGGTTGTGCCGGCAGCGCGTGGCGTTGCTGGTGGACCAGTTGCTCACCTCGTACGCCGTGTAACCTGCGGCGCTGAGCCGCTCATCGGCGATCAGGTATTTGTCGGCAAGATCATCGTCATCGGGAGACGGAAGCTCACCGCGCCGGATCCGAGTCGCCAGCCGGGTACCCTCCTCGACGATCAATGCATACGCGCTGATGTGCGCCGGCGAGGCCGCAAGCGCCGCGTCCAGACTTGACTGCCATTCGGCAACCGACTCGCCAGGGGTGCCATAAATCAGGTCGAGGCTGGTGTTGGCGAATCCAGCTGCCTTTGCTTCGGCGATGACTTGCTGCGGACGGCCCGCCGAGTGCACACGGTCGAGGGTGGCGAGCACGTGCGGCACAACAGATTGCATGCCGAACGAGATCCGGTTGAAGCCCAGCTGGCGCAGCCGATACAGACTCGCGGCATCCACGGACTCCGGATTGGACTCGGTGGTCACCTCGGCGTCCTCGGCCAGCCCGAAATGGTCACGCACAGCCGCGATCAACCGACCAAGATCATCCGGCGGCAGCACCGTCGGAGTGCCGCCTCCCACGAAGATTGTTGAGATCGGCGGTGCATCCGGACCCAGCACTCGAGCAGCCAACTCGAGTTCCTTGATCACGGCCGCAACATAGCCAGCGCGACTCGCTCCCGGCTTAGCGCCAAGTTCGGCGGCTGTGTAGGTGTTGAAGTCGCAGTAACCGCAACGCGTAGTGCAGAACGGCACATGAATGTAGATGCCGAGGGGTCGCTGCGTGATCTCGGACAGTGCCTGCCTCGGTAGCGAGCCGTCGCTGGGCGCAGGCTGTCCTTCAGGCATGGCCGACGGCATGCTCTCGAGGTTAATGCCGGCAGCTGCAGAACCGTGCCGTGTCCAAGATCACCGCCAGATTCCGTTCATACAGCGCAGCGCGTTCGGCAGCCGCGCGATATTCGGCTGGGGCGTGCCCAGATCGATCTGACTACCGCCTCGCCGACTATCGGCATAGGTGGGTTACGGGATGAGGACGAGCTTCCCCCTGGCGTGTCCGTCGTAGCTGATCTGGTACGCCTCAACGACGCGATCGAAGGGAAACGTCTGGAACTTGATCACCAGCTTGCTCTGTTCCAGCAGCTCGGCCGCCTCGGCCAGAGCCTTCATGGGCTGGCTATCCGGCCCACCGCCCGTGACTCGCGCGCCGGCTGCGGCGGCTGCGAAATTCGCAATAGAGACCACCTGAGACGGCTCAGGGGCGAGGCTGATTAGATCTTCAATGGGTGTCTTGCCAACCGCGTCGAGGACAGCGTCGATCTTGAGACCGAGCGCACGTACCCGATCCAACATGCCTTCGCCGTAGACCACGGGAATTGCGCCGATCTCGCGGAGGTAGTCCTGGTTCGCTTCACTCGCTGATGCGATCACTGTGGCACCTCGGGCCTTCGCGATCTGAGTCG
>DATCXA010000315.1:0-3622 GCA_036566085.1 Propionibacteriaceae bacterium | reverse complement strand
CCGGCAGCGAAGCGGCTGCCCGTCATATTGCAGTTAAGTGTCCCTGACTTTCCCTGGAGCGCCCGGCCAAGAGACAATGTCGCGGAAGCCTGAGTTGCAAGGCCTGGGGAGGACCGATGACTGCGGCGCTGGGACATTGGCGTGCCACATACACGCCAGGGGACTGGGTAGTGCTGTCTGGGCCGACCTCGTTGGTCGTCCTTGAGCCGCCTACCCACGAGTGGGCCTCGTTGATCAACACCCTATGGGAGGAGATTGTCGCCTCTAGCTCGATTACCGATCTCGCAACGCAGCTGGCACATTTCAAGATTGACGACCTCCCTAGCCTCGCGGCCTTCTTCTGGACCGATGACGGCATGCGTTCTTTGATCCGCGGGGACATCTCGGTTATCGATCTAGCGACTGGCAAGGTGGTGGCCGACGGGGAGGGCATCCAGACCTGGAGCGAGGTTGGTCTTGCCGGTGTGGATCACATACGAGTCGACCTGCCATTTGAGGGAGACGCCACACTGCTCGAGCTTCCGCTTGTCGTGGGAGCCGTACGCGCCTCGTCGGTGACCCTTGACGCTTCGGAGCTGGCGCAGGTCAGCTCGCCGCAGGCTGAGCCCGAGCTGGAGGCAGCAACGCCGGCGGAGCGGACCGCTGAGTTGTCGGCATCAGAAATCGCCGCTCTCGCGAACGCCGAGACAGAGCTCATGGCCCCGCCGTTCCCGGTTGAGTCAGGCACTGATCCGCAGGCCGGTGCACCTCAACGACTTGAGGCTGCGGTCGTTCCTCAGCTGGGGAGTCCTGACGCCTTAGTGGCCCGCGCCATGGAACCGAACTCCGAAGATTCGCCAGCAGATATTGATCCTCAGGACTCCGCGATCTTGGCGGTGTTCTGTGCAAACGGGCACGTCAGCCCACCAAGCGCAACCAGTTGCCGGGTATGTGGAGGGCCTGTGGGCACCCAAGGGCCGCAGTTTGTGGCGTACCCCGTCCTCGCTGTGCTGCGCGCCTCGGACGGCAGCAGCGCCGAGCTCGACCGGCCGGTCCTGATCGGCCGGGCACCGTCCACGGACCGATCGGACAATCGCGCACCCCGGCTGATGACCGTCCCAAGCCCGAATCACGACATCAGCCGGACACATCTGGAGGTCGCTCCAGATGGCTGGCAGATCGTGGCCACCGATCTGAACTCCACGAATGGAACGATCCTGGTACGGCCCGGAGGCGTAGATCGTCAGCAGCTGGCTGCCGGTGAGCCGGTCCCCGTACAAGTGGGCAGCGTCGTAGAGCTTGGTGATGGAGTTTCTGTATTGATCGACTTTCCGCAGTAGCGTCTGGTGCTGCGACTTAAGTCACCAACGACGAGGAGCTGTAGATGGAATCGCCCGTGCCGGGTCGCCCGAATCGCGAGACAGGCCTGCCGCCAGGGGTTGAGGTAGGTCCGCTCGGCAAGCGCTTCGTGGCGTATCTGATCAACCTGTCAGTTCCGCTCGTCGTCAGCATCATGCTGTTGTTGCTGCTCCCCGCGTCGAGCGGGGCGCTTCGGGCGACCCTCCTCGTGATTGGTTCGGCCGCCATAATCGGCTGGATCATCTTGCTGTGGTACCTGCTTGCCGTGCGAGCGGCGAGCCCGGGTCTGCGGGCTATGAAGCTGCAGCTGGTTGGATTTCTTGACGGTCGGCCGATCGGTTGGGCTCGGGTTTGTGTGCGGACATTGGTGTTCTGGGCTCTATGTGTCACCGGCATCGGGCTGCTGATCATGTTGATCATGGAACTGAGACACCCACGAAAGCAGGGCTGGCACGACCTCACCGCTACCGCGGTGATGATCAAGGAGCGGGTACTCGCGCCAGCGGCGCAGCCGACTCGCGCGGTGGGTGCCGTACAGCAGGATCAACCGGCTCAGCTCAGTAATGGCTCTCAGCAGTTGCCGCCGAATGGCGCTCGCGCGCCGATGCCGCCACCTTATGGAGGCGGGGAGCCCTACGGCTCTCCGGGCAGTCCTGTGCCACCTGGCCAATTGACTCCACCGCCTGGCCAATTAACTGCACCGCCCGGTTATCCCGCCGGCCCAACTCCCTACGCGCCTGCCGGTGCACCCCAAGGCACACCCGGGGCGGGATACGGAGGCAACGAGTACGCCACTCCTTACCCGGGCGCCTCGTACGGACCGCCGCAGTACGGATCGGGCGGCGAAATGTACGCCCCTGGCCAGCAGGCTAGCCCGGTGTCCCAGTCGCCCAATGGCACTCCGTCGGGTGGGGTGCCGGCGTACGAGGAGGAGCGCCAAGCTTCGGCCGGTGATGTTGAAGATCAGACAGCGGTCGCGCCCCGTTCACCATATGTCCAGGATTGGTCGATCTTGCTGGACGACGGCAGGCGGATCGCGCTGGATGGCCTGGTGCTGCTGGGTCGTAACCCGCAGCCCAACGCGGGTGAGGAAGACGCGCAGTTGATCAAGATCGCCGATGAGACGCGTACCGTCTCGAAGTCGCACCTTGCGGTGGGCGTGGACGCTGGCGGTGTTTATGTCGTTGACCGGGGATCGACGAATGGCTCGACCGTCTCTACCACGAACGGGATGTCAGCTCGCTGTAAGGCTGGTGAGATGGTCCGCGTCGGCGAAGGCGCGATCATTTCCATCGGTGATCACTGGCTGGAGATCACACGCGGCAGCTAAGGGCTGCTTACCGCGGTAGGGTCGCGCCATGTTGCTCTCCGACCGTGACATCAAGGCCGAGGTCGATGTCGGCCGAATCGGGCTGGAACCATATTCCGCCGACATGGTGCAGCCATCGAGCATTGATGTCCGTCTCGATCGGTACTTCCGCGTGTTTGAGAATCACCGGTACCCGCACATTGATCCCTCCGCGAATCAATCCGAGCTGACCCGGGCGGTTGAGCCGGTGGGTGATGAGCCGTTCATTTTGCATCCGGGGGAGTTTGCGCTGGGCTCTATCTATGAGGTGGTGACGCTTCCAGACGACATTGCGGCACGCGTCGAGGGCAAGTCATCCCTCGGCAGGCTCGGACTGCTGACTCACGCCACCGCCGGTTTCATCGATCCGGGCTTTAGTGGTCACGTCACGCTCGAGTTGTCCAATGTCGCAACGCTGCCGATCAAGCTCTGGCCCGGGATGAAGATCGGCCAGCTCTGCTTCTTCCGGTTGAGCACCGCGGCCGAGCACCCGTACGGGTCGGCTCAGTACGGCTCTCACTATCAAGGCCAGCGCGGCCCAACCCCGAGCAAATCTCATCTCAATTTCCACCGCACCAAGATCTAACGCGCCCTGAGCTTGTCGAAGGCGCCGATAGCTCATCAGGTGCGCAGAAAGGCGAGTACCGCGAGAACCCGCCGGTGCTGGTCGGGTGATTCCGGTAGCCGGAGCTTCTGGAATATCTGAGTAACGTGGGCTTCGACCGTCCGTTCTGTCACGAACAATCGCGCGGCAATTGCGCGGTTGGACATCCCTTCAGCTATTAGTCCAAGCACTTCGCGTTCCCGCTCAGTCAGGTCGGCGAGCGGGTCGGCCCTACGCCGTCGCCCCACCAACCTTGAGACGATCGTCGGATCGATCACGGTCTCGCCGTCGACGATGCGCCGCAGCGCGTCCACGACAGTGGCTATGTCGAA
>DATCXA010000298.1:0-4797 GCA_036566085.1 Propionibacteriaceae bacterium | reverse complement strand
CAGATCCAGGTACCGGTCGGCTGCGTCCATCAGTTCCCCGGGCCGCCGCAGGTCACCAAAGGCCACGTGCACGCCATCGTCCGAACCGAGCAGCGCACGCGCATGAGTAAGTGCCTGCTCGTCCACATCTGTGTAGACCACCCTGGCTTGGGGATCGACCGCCCGTGCCACCTGGTGCACGTTTGCCTGGGAGTCGGCAGCCCGCACCCGATCTCGACGAACTGGTCGACGCCGCTCCGGGCGAGGAACTCCACCGCCCGGCACAGGAAATCGCGATGGGCGCGCAGCATGTTCGGCACCTCGAAGGCGACCGCGGAGACCCGGCCGGCCTCCGCCCGGTCGGCTTCCAGCGCGTCCTTGCCGCCCAGCCAGTACGCGGTCACCCTGGCCGAACTCGGCAGGCGAGGATTGAACTCCACCAATCGGCCCGGCGGGCGACTGCCACGGACCATCGTCGTGCCCTTCTCGTGAACGTTAATCACGGTTGTCCTTCCGATGTGATCGAGGCCCGTCAGAAGCGCTTCGCTCCCGAGGACGCGCTTCCGGCGAACTCCTGAAGTGGCGTCTGCGATGCGCACTTCGCGGCCCTGGGCAAGGCACGAATACCGATCGCCCTGTGACCCCGGAGAACTATGAGTGACAGCGTGGTCACGAGGCTGGTGCCTATGAAGGCCGTTCGACTGGTCGCTCCGGAACCGATTGGTCGGCTGGTCGCTTTCTGGTCGTTTCGACGACCAGATGGGCTTGCTCTGGTACCGGCACCAACACTGTGTGATGCTCAAGTCACCGGAGAGGGATGAGTCATGGATGAACCGCGAGGCCCCAAACCGCGCCCGGGATTAGTTGCGGCCCGCAAGAGTTTGGGTATGACGCAAGAGGAGATCGCTGAGAAGGTCGGCGTCGCCTCGACCACCTGGGCACGTTGGGAACGTGGTGTCCAGGGAGTTCGCCAGGCCTACAGGTCTCGGATAGCCCGCCTGTGCGGAGCCACTCCCGACCAGGTAAGAAGCTGGATCGACGATGCTGGCGATGTTAAACCGCGGCCCTGGATTGCGGCCGCAGAGCTAATGCGGACGCCACTTGCGGATATAGTGGATTTGATGAGCGAATTGTGGAGGTGGGAGGTGGACGCGGCGCGACGTAGGCTTTTGGCCGCGCTTCCCCTAGTTCCCGCCTTTGTGTCCGAATGGCTGCTTGACTACACATACCGGACTCCAGACGACGCTTCTACGTACTCCGGGCGTGGCCCATCCGTGGGCGAAGCAGACGTTCATCGAATCCACGAGGCACTTCAAGCATTCACTCAGATGGATCACCAGTTCGGCGGAGGGCTCGTCCGCGGTGCGGTGGTCGACTACTTGGCTACTCAAGTTCATCCCTTAATAGAGGGCCGATACACGGCCAAAGTCGGGGCTGAGCTGATGACGGCCGCCGCCGGAATAACCCGGCTCGCTGGTTGGCAGGCGTTCGACCTCGGACGGCAGGGCCTAGCGCAACTCCAGTTCGGTCACTCCCTACGCTTGGCGAAGGCTGGCGGTGATCAGCTCACAGCCTCTTGGGTATTGGCGACCATGGCTCAACAGGCTTGCGATCTTCGTGAACCTGACCCGGCCTTGCGCCTCGCTTCGGCAGCGCGCGACGCTGGCAAGGCTGCGCACGCGGGGCCGCGTGTGACCGCGATGCTTACCGTACGCGAGGCCAGGGCCACCGCTGTTGGGATCATGCTCGCCGACACCCCGGACAGGCACGCCCTCAGGCGAGTGGAGCACCTGATCAATCGAGCCGAGGTCGTATTCGCATCCGCAACTCCCCAGGACGACGAACCGGCCTGGATCAACAATTTCGGCCCGGCGGAACTGACCGCCGAAGTAGGCCACTGCTGGCACATGGCCGGCGAACAGGAACGAGCCGCCGCATGCGCAGAGGCAGCGCTGCGGGGATTCGGAACGCGATTCGCACGCTCGGCTCAGTTCAATACGGTGCACCTCGCCCAAGCCGCCCTCCACCGAAACGAGTTGGACCACTCCCTGGCCCTCGCCCGTGATGCGGTGCCGATGGCTAACGCCCTTACTTCGGCGCGAGCTGTTCGCCTTGTCCAGTCGTTCGACCGCGAGCTCGACCCGTACCGGGGCGAGGCAGGCGTCCGGGAATGGCGAGCCTATATGCAGGCCGAGCTGCGGACTCGCGTAGCGGCATAATAGAAACAGGACAAGGAGTACCTTTGGGACGTCCGTTTCCAGCCTGACACCTCGTGGCCCGCGATGGTCCAGGCATGTGCCATCGCGGGACTCGATGTCGGTGGTGCCCGACTCTTGCATGGGCGCGCGAACGAGGTGTTCCTCCTACCGAGAGCACGGACCGTCGTTCGGCTGCGTCATGCCGGCAAGAGCGATGAATGGCGCCGTCGGCTGTCTTCTGCCGTCCAGGTGGCGTTCTGGCTTTATAATCATGGATTCCCTGCCGTCGTCCCCGTTTCTGGCCTCGAGCAGCCGGTCATGGTCAACGGGTGGATCACCACGTTCTGGAGATATGTGATCGCGGACAGCAGTATGCCGGTCCCTGGTACGGCCCATCTGGGGCTCCTTCTACAGAAGCTTCATCGGCTTCCTGCTCCACCGGTCGATCTGACGCCTACAAATCCCTTGGGCTCTCTGCTCACGGACCTGGCACGAAGTGGCTCGCTGCTGTCGGCCTCGCAACGAGACTGGCTCCGCGCGCAGAGCGAGCTGGTCCTCGCCGAGTACGAGACGACCGCACAGCCGTTAGGATGCGGGCTCATTCACGGTGACGCCCACCCCGGGAATCTCCTCGCAGCAGATGGACGGTACGTACTGATCGATTGGGATTCGGTCAGTTATGGTCCTCGCATCCAAGACCTTGTGCCGACCCTTGTGGGAGTAACTCGTTTCGGACGCCCAGTGGCCAATTGGGTCAATCTGTGCAATGCATATGGCATCCCTACAAGCGTGCGATACGCACCCGGAACGCGCCTACTATGCCGGGCGCGCGAACTGCGATCTCTGGCTGCCTATATACGAGCCTCCCACCATCCTGATGTCTTAGCTGAGCTGGGGAAACGGCTACGTACGTTGATCGATGGCGCACGCGAGACTTGGAGAGCGAGCTGACACGTTCAAACAAATGTGATGGCCCGTTAAAACCAGGACCGTAACGGCTCGGTGATCGTATCGCTAGTCGTTCTCTGGTCGTTTCGCTGTATCGATTGACCGGGCTTCAGCAACTGTCTTGCAATGCTCATGTACGAAACTCTTCATTCCACTGGAAGGAAATCTCGATGAGCATCGGTTACGCGATGGACCCGCAGCCGATCGGAGAGCCCCGCACCGCGAAGGCGGGCCTGTTCGATCTGGATGTCACGGTCCTGGAGACGCAGGACCCCGCCGGACTGGTCAACACCACCGACGACGGCTGCGGCAGCACCTGCGGCGCCTGCACCACCGGCGCCGCTTGACGGTGGGCGGCGCGCTGGGACGGGGCCGGCGTAGCGACTTCGAGTGAGATCGGTTGACGGTCAATCAGATACCACGGCAGGGAGGCCTCCATGCGTTCCCAGGAGCAGCGGGCGGGATTCCGCTCCGCTGGGACAGCACTCATTCGTGCCGTCGCGCACGCCCGGCCGGACTTGCCACCGTGGCCCGATCTTACCGATCTCGCACCTGAGCGCGTCGCCTCCTGGGTCGACTGGCTGCGGAGCGTATGGGCGATTGACGACGTTGCCGAGGCCCTGGAGCACGCCAGCCCGGACCTCGCCCAGCAGGTCCGCAGCTTGTGTTCGGCCGAGGGACCCACAGTCCGCGACACCCGGCGCGCCGCACTGTCCGTAGCACGCTATCTGCAGCGCATGGTAGGGCGTGCTACTCCCTTCGGCCTGCTCGCCGGGGTGGCGTCGGCATCCTTCGGCGCCACCCCGCGGCAGCGCTGGGGCGGTCATCATCGGGCTGTCGCCTGTGCGGGGGCCCAGTGGCTGGCCGACATCATCGCCGCGTTGGAGGGTTGCCCGGATCTGCTGTCACGCCTGCCGGTCGTCGTCAACAGCACACTGATGGTCCGTGGCAATCGCCTCATCGTGCCCTACCAGCCGAAGACCAGTAAGCGGAGAGTGGGCGCGGTCGAGGTCTCCCTGCGATTCACCGCCGCGGTGCACGCCGCCGTTGAGGCGGCTGGCGCCCCAATCACGGTGGCGGACCTGACCGCGAAGATCCAGGCTGAGTTCCCGACGGCGGCCTCGAAGCAGATCACCTCGATGCTCGCCGAACTTGTCGCGCGTCGCGTGATGATCACTAGCCTGCACGCGCCGAGCACGGAGCCAGATGCTCTAGGACACCTAGTGGAACAATTGCGGGCCGTCGACGGCGCGGCGGTGGTTCCGGTGGCTGATCTAGTCGCCAGGCTAGAGGAGATTCACACGCTGCTCGACCAGCACAATCAGTTGCCCGTGAACGAGGGCCGTAAGGACAGAGCGGACGTGGCCGCACGGATGCACCGTCTCTCACGTGCCCCGCAGCACCCGCTGGCGATAGATCTACGGCTGGACGCGACAACGGTACTCCCCTACGAGGTCGCCCGTGAGGTCGAACGCGCCGCGCTGGTGTTGACGCGGCTGAGTGCCTACCCGGTAGGGACTCCCTCTTGGCGTGCCTACCATCAGCGGTTTTATGAGCGATACGGCATCGGGTCGATGGTTCCGCTGCTGGACGTGGTCAGCGACAGTGGTATCGGCTGGCCGGACGGATACCCGGACACCGTGCCCCCCGAACGACGCTCGCCGATGTCGAG
>DATCXA010000286.1:0-3065 GCA_036566085.1 Propionibacteriaceae bacterium | reverse complement strand
ACTCGAGGCCAGTGCCACAAGGCCGTAGCGTGAACTGCCGCCGTACGTCGGTTTGACACCGACCGTCCCGGTAACCGCGGCCGGCTGCCGAATCGAGCCCCCCGTGTCGGTGCCGATAGCCAACGGCGCCTCGCCCGCCGCGACTGCTGCGGCCGAGCCGCCACCGGAGCCGCCGGGGATTCGATCGGTGTCCCAGGGATTTCTCGTGGGCCCGTACGCGGAATTCTCGGTCGAGGAGCCCATCGCGAACTCATCAAGGTTCGTCTTGCCCAAGATCACTAAGTCATGATCAAGAAGCCGACGGGTCACGGTCGCGTCGTACGGCGGCAGCCAGCCCTCCAATATCTTGGATCCACAGGTGGTCGGCGCTCCGGTGTAAGTGAGGATGTCCTTCAACGCTAGGGGCACCCCGGCAAGCGGCCCGATCTCTTCGCCCGCTGCGATCTTTGCATCGACGCGAGCCGCGGAGGCTACGGCACGTTCGCCATCGACGTAGAGGAATGCATGTATCTCGCCATCGATCTCGGCAATGCGATCCAGATGCGCGCGCGTCACCTCGACGGCGCTCAGCTCACGGGATTTGATCTTTGTAGCAAGATCAAAAGCAGTCTGCCGAATGATCTCGTTACCGACGGGTTGGCGTAGCGTCACGCCTCCTCCCCCAGAATCCTCGGCACCCGGAACCGCATCTGCTCCGCAGCCGGTGCCGCGGCCAGCACCAGATCTCGAGGCAATGATGGCCGCAGTTCGTCCTTACGGAACACATTGGTCAACGGCAGCGCGTGCGAGGTCGGCGGAATGTCTTGTGCCGCGACCTCGGATACCCGGGCGACCGATTCCAAGATCACATCCAGTTGTGGCGCCAAAACCTCAAGTTCGGCTTCGGTCAGCTCGATCCTCGCCAGTCTGGCCAGGTTCGCTACATCGTCAACGCTGAGTGCCACCTATTGATCTCCTCTGTCGTTGGTTTGATTTCTCCGCTCGCCAAGCTCACTCCGCGAGGTCCGGCCAATCCTAGGTCACCGGGCACTCTTGAGCCGGTTGCATGCGAGGCCGCCGCAGGTCTTGGGTCGACGCTCCTTATTCTGACCGCCTATACCGAACGCTGAGGAGTTGATATGGCCGACCAGGCAACGGTCCGCGAGATAGTGAAACGCTACTTCGAGTATGTCGGTGCGGATGTGGACCGAGCGGATGAGATCTATCACGAAGACGCGGTGCTTGAGTTTCCGCAGTCCGGAGAGCGGTTTGAAGGCGTGGCCACATTTACCGAGTGGCGCCGGCAGTATCCCGCCGACCAAGACAAGATGCGCTTCAAACTCCGGCGAGCCATTGTTCGCGTTGATCTGGCAGTTGTCGAGCTATCAGCCACCTACGACGGTGAGTCCTGGCTGCAGGGTGTCCAGCTACTGGAGTTCCGCGGTGACAAGGTCGCTCGGGAGCGGATCTATGTAACAGAAGCGTGGGAGGCGCCCGAGTGGAGGGCGCCGTGGCGCTCGGAGATACCCGCTGATCCGCCCGACGCGATCATCTCTGGTCTGAACGAGTGATCTGAATTCTCGCCGCTGATGCCAGGGGTCATTCAGTCAGCGAACGAATCACGAACCCGGTCTTGAGCTTGGGTGTGAAGAACGTCGACTTCGGAGGCATGAGCAGGCCCTCGCGTGCTGTGCGTTCGATCTCGGCGACGCTGACCGGCCGGATAAGTACCGCCGCCGTTGCCCGCCCGCCATCTACTTCGCTCAGCGTCTCATCGAGGCCATGTTGATAGCTCACCGACAGTGGGATATCGGCGAGTGCGGTCTCCAACCATCCACCGTCGAGCGGGCGTACACCGTCGAAACGTCCGGGCTTGGCCTGCATAATCCAAGCCGCGTCGCGGCCGACCAAGATCAGAAAACCTTCCCGCTGCAGAGTTGCGAGGCCCTTGCTGCTTGGTCGTTGGGTTGGAGTGAGCTGGAATGACCGGCCTAGGGCGTCGGCGAGATCAGCGATCTCAATGTCGGCGTAGAGACGATGGATTGCCGCCACGCTCAGCTGGTCCTCGATCAGCTCGTTGACAAACGCGAGCGTCAGCTCCGCTGGCGTTTCCCGTCGCCCGGTCGCTTCGCGAACCTCGTCACGGTACATGCGGGCGACCCCGTAGCGGTGATGCCCGTCGGCTATCAGCACGTCATCGGAGGCCAGTCGCTCGCGAATAGCTGCAATCCGCCGTTCATCGGTGACTCTTTCCACCCGATGCTCGACACCCTGATCGATCACCGCTCCCAGTTTCTCGCCGGGCTCGGCGAGAAGCTCGGTAAGGCCTCTAGCCAACGACAATCCCCAGACCGGGGAGAGGTTAGCGGCGGTGGCCCGCGTGAGTTCAAGGCGATCAGTCGACGCTGCCGCGGTCGTCCGCTCGTGCGGCAAGACTCCCCCAGCCTCCGCGTCAACGACCTCAAGCCCGCCGAGCACACCGGCTATGTCGCGTCGTACGCCGGTCGAGTCGGCAAAACGCATCCGGTAGATGGTGAAGCAGGGCGCGGCGTCCCTGGCAAGGATTCCGTCGTTCAACCAAGCCTGCATGATCTTGGCTGCGACCTCATAGCGATCTTCGCCACCCCGTGGTACATCGATGCGCACAATGTTGTGTGGTGATCTTGCCTCGAGGACATCGACGTCGGCTTCGGAGAGTACGTCATACGGTGGAGCAATGAGGGATGCAAGGTCGTCGGTCGCGTAACGGATCGCGACGAAGGGTTCGAAGCGCGGCACGGCACAAGGCTTCCACGGATTGCTGCGACATCCGACCGTGGCTCAGATGTTGCATTCACCGGCGGTGCGCCGAGCCACCCACCGAACATGCACCCCGTTATCGCCCCGAAACATGGCAGTAATCGAGGTAAGGAAAGATGTTCACGTGTTCCTGATGCGGATCACCCTCCCGGATCGCCCGGGATCCCTAGGATCGGTCGCGACTGCGATGGGCGGGGTTGGCGCTGACATCAACGCCGTCGAGATCGTTGAAAAGAAGGCTGACGGGAGGGTTGTCGACGACTTCATCGTCGACCTGCCACCCGATC
>DATCXA010000279.1:0-7019 GCA_036566085.1 Propionibacteriaceae bacterium | reverse complement strand
TCCGTTCTATGTTTGGGATTTGTCAGATCGCTTTGCTGAGGAGGTGGTCAGCGACTTCCTCGCAGAGTATGCCGCCGGCCATACCCCTAATCCTTGTCTGCGATGCAACGAGAAGATCAAGTTCTCCGCGGTGTTGGACCGCGGTGTCGCGCTCGGTTTTGATACGGTCTGCACCGGTCACTACGGCCGCCTGATCCGTATCGGAAATGACGTCGAACTGCATCGGGCCGCCGACCCAGCCAAGGATCAGTCCTACGTGCTCGGCGTACTCGACCAAGATCAACTTCGCCGCTCATACTTTCCGCTCGGTTCCTCACTCAAGGCCGAGGTACGCGCCGAGGCCCACGACCGTGGCCTCGCCGTCGCAGACAAGCCCGACAGTCACGACATCTGCTTCATCGCCAATGGCGACACGGCAGGCTTCCTGGAGCAGCGGCTCGGGAAGCGACCGGGTGACATCGTGGACCTAGCGGGTGCAAAGGTGGGCGAGCATGCCGGATCGCATCGATTCACTGTCGGTCAGCGGCGCGGTCTTCGACTCGGCATACCTGCAGACGACGGCAATCCGCGTTTCGTGCTTTCGATCACTCCGACAACGAACACCATTACTGTCGGTCCGCGTGACTGCCTCGCAGTGAAGATCATCAGCGCAATTCGGCCGACCTGGACCGGTGCGCCACCTGTCGAAAAGTGGTCCGGCCAGGTGCAAGTTCGAGCCCACGGCAATCCGATGGAGGCGACGGTCGAGGTGCATGATCATGGGCTCGAGGTGGAACTGGAAACAACAACGACCGGTGTGGCGCCTGGACAGGCTGTGGTTCTTTACGCGGCGTCGCGAGTTGTTGGAAGCGCGACCATATCGGCTACCCAAGCGTGACCACCTCGCCAGACAGCGAGCTGCCGCCCATCCGGACTACCGGCATCGGCTCGTGGCCGGGCACCGACATGATGGATGCGATCAAGATCGCGTTTGCGGAGTGTCCTGATCTTCCGTACCTACCAGAACTTCCCGCACGCGGGCCGTACGCGGACATGATCGGACGCTCCACCGCGTTCCTTGCCGGACTTGCCGTCGACCTGCAACCGGCTGGGTGGCGGCTCACCGACGCCTCCAGCCGGGACCATCGGCAGGCAATCAGTACCCTCCGCGCTGACTTGGACATGCTGGAAGAGCAGGCCCAAGGATATGAAGGAACCCTCAAGCTGTCGGTTACAGGTCCTTGGACGCTGGCGGCCACGATGGAGCGCCCGCGCGGTGATCGCGTGCTTGCCGATCATGGAGCGCGCCGCGATCTCAATCAGTCGCTTGCGGAGGGAACCGCTCAGCTCATCGCGGAGCTGGTACGCCGGCTTCCCGATATCGAGGTGCTGGTACAGCTTGACGAGCCGCTGCTGCCGGCAGTGCTTGCGGGCGCGATCGCGAACGCGAGCGGACTCGGCCGGCATCGCGCTGTGGAGCCCAATGAGGTCAGCGCCGTGATCATCCAAACCCGCCGGCGGCTGGCGCCGACGCCTGTTGCGGTGCACTGCTGCGCAGCGGATCCGCCGATCGAACTGCTTCGCCTGGCTGGCGTTACTGGCGTGCTGCTGGACATTGATCAACTGTCCGGCGCAGATTGGGACGCTGTGGGAACGAGCCTGGAAGCCGGAGTGTGGATCGGCATGGGCGCGCTGCCCACCGACCGTACGTCCGCTTTCCATCAACTCGGGCCTGATCAAGTAGCCCGACGGGTGCTCGGCCCGCTGCGTGATCTCGGCCTGGAGCCGCCGGTAGCGGCGCAAGTCGTGATCACCCCGGCCTGCGGACTGGCCTCAGCGACGCACGAGGGCGCGATCCGGGCCCTCCGAACCGTACGGTCTGCGGCCCAGATCGTCACCGAGCAACTCGCCGACTGACTCGGATTGCAGTTGCTTTAGCTGAGCGCAGGCTTCCCCGCCGTATAGAGCCACGCGTTGAAGAGTGCATCGAGGTCTTCTCCGGACACACGCTCGGACAGCCTGATGAACTCAGCTGTGGTGACATTGCCGTATGCGTTCTGCTGCGCCCACTTGCGGAGGATGACGAAGAAGTCGTGCGATCCTACCTTTTGCCGCAGCACCTCCAGCGTCATGGCACCCCGTAGATAGCCCTGCGAACCGAAAAGCTCCGTTGGATCATCGAACGCTGCTGGTGGTGGTGACCACAGCTCGTCGAGGGCCTGGTGACTGTCGTACTCATCTTGGAACTGCTCGGCGGTAGTCGGCCCGCCATGGGAGGCGGTCCAAAGCCACTCTGCGTATGTTGCGAAGCCTTCGTGCAGCCAGATGTCGACCCAGTCACTCAGTGTGACTGAGTCGCCATACCACTGATGGGCGAACTCATGGACGATGGTCACCTCGTCTGCAGCATCCTTGCCATCGAATACGGGCCGGTTCTGAGTCTCCAGCGAGTAACCGACACCGACGTCCTTTACCACGATTCCCGCGCTGCCGAACGGGTATGGTCCGAACCGCCGCTCCTCGTAGCGGATCACCTTCGGAATGAGCGCACGCTCTGCCGCCATGCTGCCGAACGAAGGCTCGATGAAGCTCCAGATCGGCAGTTTGCGTCCGGTCGTCGTCCTCATCGTGGAGTGATAGACGTCGTAGTTGCCGATCGAGATCATGGCCAGATACGTCGCCTGCTGATAAGGCTGTTGCCAGCGCCAGGTCTCCTGGCCGTGATGCTTACGCACGCTGCGTAGGTCACCGCTGCCCGCCACTTCAAACTTGGAGGGAACGGTGATCTTCATATCGAAGGTCGCCTGATCGCGTGGAGTGTTGTTGTTGGGAAACCAGGTCATAGCGCCGACTGGTTCGCTGAGTACCGTGGCTCCGCCGTCGGTGGTGGGTTTCCAGCCATCGTCGCTGCCATCGGGATCGATGTGGGTGACCGGCTTGCCGTGATACTTGATCGCCACCGTGAAGCGGCCGGCTACGGCCTTCGACGGCTCGATGATCAACTTGTTGTCGCGTCGGGAGAAATCAGCCGCGTGTCCGTTGACCTGCACCTTGTCGACGGTGAGGCCTTCCAGGTCGAGCGAGAACGACCTCAGCGGCTTCCTGGCCTTGGCGGTGAGTGTGGTCTTCGCCTTGATCGTTCCCGAGGTTTGGTAGCTGAGACTGATCGCGTAGTGCTTGACGTTATAGCGGCTGCTGCCCACCTCAGGGAACAGCGAGTCGGGGGCCTGTCGCGAGGCGGTTGAGGTCTGACTCGGGGTCGTCGGATTGGCCATTGCGGTGCCAGCCGGAGTGGCAAGCAAGCCGAGGCCGAGTGCGCCAACCGCAAGGATCGCCGATAGGCGGGGGCGGGAGCGGGAGACCGTGACGAGACCTTGATCAGCAGACAAGGGAGACTCCTCGAGGGTGGGTCAGGGGCAGCCGACTCGGCAGACGCTAACAGTTGGATTAGGGGCGCGCGGGGAGCTGGCGTTATTGCTTCGTTATTTCGCTGCCCGTCCGACGGACAGCACCACAGGCGAGCTCCCGTGACAGTCGGCCACGGGCATTAATGTGCTTACGTGGCGAAAGAGACCTTCCCCTCGGCAGCCGGCGAGGCAGAGATTGCGCCCATTGGTGACGGAGAAATCGAGCTTTCGGAGTCACTGGCGAAGGCCAGTCAGCGGCATGCGGATCTCAGCGAGCGGGTGAACGAGGCGCGCTGGCGCTATTACGTGCTCGACGCTCCGACCATGTCCGACGGAGAGTTCGACGCCTTGATGCGTCAGCTGATGGAGCTCGAGGACGCATTCCCCGCTCTCCGTACGCCGGACTCGCCGACTCAACAGGTGGGCCCTCCGCCCTCCACCACGTTCACTCCTGTCGAGCACCTACAGCGGTTGATGAGCTTGGATAATGCGTTCAGCCGCGAGGAGCTGGACCGCTGGGCGCAGCGCGCGATTCGCGAGCTCGGTGAGAAGCGGCTTCAGCAATCCGGCTACCTCTGTGAACTCAAGGTCGACGGCTTGGCGATCGATCTGGTCTACGAAGGAGGCCGCCTGGTCCGTGCCGCGACTAGAGGCGATGGGCGGATGGGGGAAGACGTCACAGCTAACGTCAAAACGATCAAGGTCATTCCGCATCGGCTGTCGGGCAGCGACGTTCCGGAGACACTTGAGGTACGCGGAGAGGTGTACTTTGCGGTGTCGGACTTTGCCGCCCTCAACGAGTCTCTTGTCTTGGCCGGCAGGTCACCCTTCGCGAATCCACGGAATGCGGCAGCTGGTTCGCTACGTCAGAAAGACCCTAAAGTTACCGCCTCACGGAATTTGGGCTTCGTGAGCCACGGCATTGGCGCACTGGAGGGCTTCACCGCCGATCGGCTCTCGGACGCGTACGCGGCGATGGACGGCTGGGGAATTCCGGTCAGCCCACATCGCAAGCTGGCCCGGAATCTCGCGGAGGTCTGGGAGTACGTCAGCTACTTCGGTGAGCATCGGCATTCCGTCGAGCACGAGATCGACGGTGTCGTAGTGAAGCTGGACGAACGGGCTGTGCAGGACCAGCTCGGCTCCACCTCGCACGCTCCGCGCTGGGCGATCGCGTACAAATACCCTCCCGAGGAGGTCACGACCAAACTCCTCAATATCGACGTCAATGTCGGGCGTACCGGCCGGGTCACTCCCTTCGGCGTCATGGAGCCAGTCCAGGTCGCCGGGTCGACTGTGAGTCTGGCGACGCTGCACAACGCGAGTGAGATCGTGCGAAAAGGGGTGTTGATAGGCGACACGGTTGTGCTCCGCAAGGCCGGTGACGTTATCCCGGAGATTGTCGGTCCGGTTGTCGATCTGCGCGACGGCACGGAGCGCACCTTTGTTATGCCGACTCACTGCCCGGCCTGCGGTACGGAGCTGCGGCCGGAGAAGGAGGGTGACGCTGATCTGCGCTGCCCCAATGCCCGGTCCTGTCCGGCGCAACTGCGTGAGCGCCTCTTCCATGTCGCCAGCCGCGATGCTCTCGACATCGAAGTCCTCGGGTATCAGTCGGCGCAGGCGTTGCTCGACGCCGGCTTACTGGTCGACGAGGGTGATCTGTTCGGCCTGACCAATGAAAAACTTACGAAGACCGAGTTCTTCACAACCAAGTCAGGGGCCCTTTCTGCCAACGGGGCCAAGCTGCTGGCCAATCTCGAAGCGGCGAAGACCAGGCCGTTGGACAGGTTCTTGGTAGCGCTGTCGATTCGGCACATAGGCAAGGGCGTCGCGCCCGACGTCGCAGCCGCCTTCGGCGACATTGATGCGCTTGGCAACGCCACTCCAGACCAGCTGGCCGAGGTGGAGGGCATCGGACCGACCCTCGTCACTGCGATCACCGAATGGTTCGCCGTGCCCTGGCACCGTGAAATCGTCGCCAAGTGGAAAGCCGCTGGCTGCGTGATGCGGAACGAGCCCAAGGTCGCTCAGGAACAGACACTCGCCGGCATGTCGATCGTCGTCACCGGCTCCTTGGAGGGCTTTACGCGCGACTCGGCGACCGAGGCAATCACCTCCCGCGGCGGCAAGGTCGCGGGCTCGGTTTCGAAGAAGACCAGCTTCGTTGTCGTAGGCGATGCCCCGGGATCCAAATACGACAAGGCTTTAGAGCTCAAGGTTCCCATACTGAGTGGCGCCGACGCTTTTGAGGTGCTGCTGGAGCAGGGTCCTGAGGCGGCGCACAAGGTCGCCACGGTGGGGGAATAACTGGGTCTCTAAAGCCCGAAGATCTGGAGGAACTGCTTTTCCTCACCAATGCCGAAGCCCCAACTCCCGGTCATCGCGTAGTAGACGTACCAGCCCAATAGAAAGATCGCGATCAACGATCCGAGCAATGCGAGGGACACCCAGATTCGCATCCGCTTCTTGTGCTTAGTGCTCGGAACCTTCAGCGGACCCCATTCACCGACCGATGGCTGCACGCGCGGTGGGGTCGCACCATGCAGATTGAGATTGCTGAAGATCTTCAAGGGCACCGGACCACTGTAGTCGGAGCGGCTGTCAGGAGACGGTTCCATCACAGACGGCAGGAGGACTACTTCGGTATGGCGGGGATGGGACGTCTTCGATTACGGGCGGCAAAACGACAGCCGGTCCGCCCCGCGCAAAAGATCAGATGAACCACTCGTGGATCCCGTGGAATCCGGTTGCCACTAGCAGAAAGCGGCCCAGCCGGCCGACGAACACGGTGAGTCCGAACCATCCAGGCCGCATGGTTGTCGCCCCGGCCAAGAGAGCAACCGCATACAGCGGTGGAAAGCCGATAACGGCGGCACTGAAGACGATCGGTAATCCCCAGCGCTCCTGGCCTACAAGATCAAGAAGCTTGTTGCCGGCTGCCCGCAAGCGGGCACGAGTCGGCCCGACTGGGCGCTGCTTTCGCATCTCACGCCGATGCTTGACAAATGAAAGCTCCTTGCCCTCCCGTACGCCAAAAAACAGCAGCAGCTTTCCTATGGTTTGGCCGATTGCAATACCAATAGCAATTGGAATGGGCCCAGCAACTGCCGACATCTGCGAGGCGATGATGTATGCCTCAGCATTGACGATCGGAATGATCGCAGACACGATTCCGAAACCGATCGAGGTGAGCAGTGCAATGAGCTCAGCCCACCCAAATGCGACCACTTGCCGACCGTACCTGAGGTCGTTATGGGCACCTACTTCACGAGTGCGGCAAGATGATGCAACCTGGCAATCTCGGACTCAAGAAACGCGGGCCCGCCGAGGCGGCCGATCACAATCACCCGATCACGGGTCAGCGGCGTGACGACCGCTGTCGTGTCACCCCATCCCGGACACCAGTCCGCATCTAGATCGGTGCGGTGAGTGGTGTCGAAGGGTGTGAACTTCGCTGCAATGTCGGGGATCAGATCCGGTGCCAATGTCGTCGAGAAGCTTGGCTTTGGTGCCCCGTCAGAAACATCAAGCAAGCTCGCCCAATGTGAACGAAATACAACGGGGCACAGCGAAACCAACGTTTCCGCCGCGTGCGGTGGATCAGCGGTCATTCGCTCCAGCGCCTCGAGG
>DATCXA010000269.1:0-2210 GCA_036566085.1 Propionibacteriaceae bacterium | reverse complement strand
TGCCATTGCGAGCCGGCCAGTTCATCAATGTTCGCTTCCTAAGCCGCCGGGGATGGACCCGCGCCAATCCCTTCTCGCTCTCGATGGCGCCCAACGGCCACACCCTCCGAATCAGCGCCAAAGCTTTTGGCGAAGGCAGCGCCCGGCTGGGCCACCTGCGACCAGGCACTCGGGTGCTTTTCGAGGGCCCGTACGGCCGCCTTAGCGGCCGGGCGCGAACTCAGCGCAAGGTCGTTCTCGCCGGCGCCGGTGTCGGCATCACACCACTGCGCGCGCTGGCAGAGGGCCTCGAGTACGAGCCTGGTGAGGCGATCATGCTGCAGCGCTACACCGCCGAGCCACTCTTCGTGCGTGAGCTGGAGGTGCTCGCGGCCGAGCGGGGCCTGCATGTTCTGCACCTGCCGGGTCCGCGGCGTACGCCAGGCTCGGTCCTCGGGCCGGCGGCGCATGGGATGCCTGAGCTCATTGCGCTCCGACGATGGATCCCCGACTTGGTCGAACGTGACGTCTTTCTGTGCGGCCCGAGCGCTTGGACCGAGGGCACTGAACGCCTCATTCGAAGCGCTGGCGTACCAGCTGGGCGTGTCCATACCGAAAGCTTTGGTTGGTGAAATAAATGAGACGAATCGTCATTTGGCTGGCCTCGACGGTCACCATTGTCGTGCTGCTCTTCGGTTACCACACCTCGACCGATAGGACCTCTTCAGCGGCGACGGTGAGCAGCACCAGCGGGCCGACGGCGTCCGCCGGCAGTGAGCCAAGCTCCTCGCCAAGCAGTTCATCGTCTGGGTCGAGCGGAGACGACTCCAGCAAGATCACCACCTACACCGGGTCGGTCGCTCAGACCCGTTGGGGACCAGTCCAGGTCAAGATCACGGTGCAGAGTGGGAAGATCACCAAGGTCACGGTGCTGCAACAACCGAACGGCAACCAGAAGGATGCTGAGATCAACAGCTATGCACTTCCCATCTTGATCGATGAGACCGTGCAATCCCAAAGCGCCGATATCGACATGGTCAGCGGCGCGACTGTTACCAGCGAGGGGTACGCGCAGTCGTTGCAGGGCGCACTCGATGAGGCTGGGATATGAGCACAGCGACGGTCCAGGGATCCGTGGGCGACCGCATCCATCGTTACGTCGAGCACGTGATGGGCATGCCGATCAGCCTCGCCTTGCGCGGCCGCCATGCTTCTAGCGCCGCCGGGCAAGAGGCCTGGCAGGCGGTGATCAACCAGCTGCGCGAAGTCGATTTGATCTTCAGCACCTACCGTGACGATTCGATCATCAACCGGCTTGATCGAGCCGAGCTCGTGATCGAGGAATGCCCAGCCGAGGTGGCCGAGGTGCTCGAGTTGGGACGCCAAGCCGAGCAAGTCTCCGACGGTGCGTTCTCGATCAATCTTCCGACGACCGATGGCCGCCGCCGACTCGATCCCAGCGGAGTGGTGAAGGGATGGGCGGCGCAGCGGGCCTCACAGTTCTTGACAGCGTTGGATGAGACCCACTTTTGCCTGTCTGCAGGTGGCGACATTGTCTGCCGTGCAGCATTGCCCAACGGCTCGGCATGGCGGATTGGCATCGAAGACCCACATGACCCGACAAGGCTGATCGCCAAGGTGCCCATCCGATCCGGTGCCGTGGCGACTTCTGGCACCGCTCACCGTGGCGACCATCTCATCGACCCGCGCACTGGCCGGCCGCCCAGCGGCGTTACCTCCGTCACTGTAATTGCGGAGTCGTTGACCTGGGCCGACATTGACGCCACGGCGGCGTACGTCCACGGCCGCGACGCCGCCCGATGGTTGCAAACCCGTCCGATCAACGGAGCTCTTATCGTCTGGGCCGACGGTACGACGGCCCGACTGCCCACAGACCTGACCGATGACTATTCCGCCAGTAATTACTCCAATTGAAAGGATGATCATGCCACCACGCGGACCCCGCGGCCCTCATGGATGGGAGGAGAGTTCGCTCTCGGTGCTGCCGTTCGTCGGCAGTTTTCTCCTCCTGCTGCTGATCTTGGCCCTTGCGCTCACGGCGTTTTATTTGTGGCGCCAGGGCAAGCTTCCGTTTAGTCTCAGCAGACCAAGATCACCTGAAGAGGACGCCAAGAGGATCCTCGCGGAGCGCTTCGCCCAGGGAGACATCAGTACCGAGGAGTTCATGGAGCGCTCCAGCATCCTCAACTGGACTCCCGGCGCCGAGCCGC
>DATCXA010000220.1:0-3420 GCA_036566085.1 Propionibacteriaceae bacterium | reverse complement strand
TTGGAGCTCTATGGGTCGCACGGGATGGCCGCCCGCGACTACCCGCCGATGCTGGCACTCGTGGCGGACCGGACGCTTCATCCAGAACTGCTCGTCGGTGCGGTAATCGGATTGGAGGACGCCGGAACGGCCCTCGCCGCGATGGAGCGGCCGTCGTCCACCGGAGGCATGACCGTGATCAGCATGCCGGACTGAAGCGCTCTTGCCAGCCGAGGGCGCCCAAGAGCTGGAGGCCTGGGCGAATCATCGGTCTCTCCGGCCACCACGCCGGCGCTGCGAACCGGAGCCCACCGCGTGTTCGAGCCATCCGAGGACTGCGAGGCTGGGGTGCAATGAAGAGCTACCTGTTGTGTGTTTGCCCCATCGGTGGCCATGTGGCACCGATCCTCACCGTGGCGCGGCATCTGGTCGGCGCCGGGCATCGGGTACGGATGCTGACGGGTTCCCGTTTCGCCCGAGCGGTGTCCGCAACCGGAGCAGAGTTCGTGGCGTTGCCGCAGGAGGCCGACTTCGGCGACCGCGATCTTGACGCGGCCTTTCCCGATCGTCGCAAGCACAAAGGAATCGCCGCCCTTCGGTATGACATCCTCCAGGTGTTTATTGCGCCGGCGTACCACCAACACCGAGCTTTGCAACACCTGTTCAGCGAGGAGCAAGCCGACGCTGTGCTGAGCGACTTCGCTTTCGCCGGGATGCTGCCGATCTTGCTCAGCGGTCAGCCGCGACCCCCGTTGATCATCCTTGGCGTGTTGCCGCTCACGTTGACCAGCGTGGACACCGCGCCGTACGGGCTCGGCTTGCCTCCGTCTGCCTCACCACTGGGCAGGGTTCGCAACCGGGCCCTCAATGCATTGGTGCAGCGCGTGATCTTGCGGTCCGTCCGCCAGGCGACCGATCAGCTGCTCGCCGACTTGGGACTGGGCCCGGCACCCGTATTTCCTCTTGATTGGTACCGCCTGGCGGATCGCATCGTCCAATTTACGGTGCCAGAGTTTGAGTATCCGCGTTCAGAGGCACCGGCAACGTTGACGTTCGCCGGTCCACTGCTGGATGCCGCCCCACGCTTTGAGCTCCCGGCGTGGTGGACCGACCTGAATTCCGGCCGACGAGTGGTGCACGTCACCCAAGGCACCCTCGACAACGTCGACCTGTCGAAGGTGATACAGCCAACGGTCGCTGCCCTTGCCGACCAGGACCTGCTGGTCGTTGTCGCCACTGGCGGACGACCGGTCAGCGAGCTGCGTATGGCGCTGCCAGACAACGTCCGCGTGGCCGAGATGCTGCCGTACGCGGAATTGCTGCCCAAGATCGATGCAATGGTGACCAACGGCGGCTATGGCGGTGTCCAGATGGCCTTGGCCCATGGGGTGCCGCTGATCGTGGCCGGGGCAAGGGAGGACAAGCCGGAGGTCGCGGCTCGGGTCGCCTGGTCCGGCAGCGGTGTCAACCTGCGGGTCGAGCGCCCAAGGCCTGAGGTGATAGGCGAGGCCGTTTCGAATGTCCTGACAGAGCCCGGCTACCGGGACAACGCCCGCCGGTTAGCTGAGGCAATCTCCAAGACGGATCCGCTGCACACGCTGGATGAGATTCTTGAGCATGTCAGCCCTGTCTAACGAGCCGATAGCCGTCGTTGTGGCGCTCGATCTGGCCGATTCCCGCTACGTGGTAGGCGAGAACAAGGCTGGTGTCTCGCGCAGCCTCGTCCAGGAGCCGGATACGGGTTGCGATCGTATCGTCGGGCATCATGTCCACGGCGCTCAGCCACCGCGGATGGGTGAGGTGGAGCTCGTCGAGGACGGCGTCGGCCAGAAAGATCGCCTGCTGGCCCCCGGAAGCGACCGTGACCGCGCTGTGACCGTACGTGTGGCCTGGGGCAGGAACTAGATGGACGCCGGGGATCACTTCGGTCTCTCCTCGAACGACGTCCACAACGTCGGCCTCTGCGAGCAGCGGCAGCACCACCCGCGCCGTGTCGGTAAGGTCATCGGGCAGGCGGGCCAGTTGATTCTCGTCTGTCCAGCAGTCCCATTCGCGGGTCTCGATCATGTGGCGGGCGCCGGGGAACGTCAGCTTTCCGCCCTTGACAAGACCGCCCATGTGGTCTGGGTGCCCGTGGGAAATGACAACCACGTCGATGTCGGCAGGCGAGAATCCGGCACTGGCGAGGCTCTCGAGCATACGGCCTGCCGCCGGCAGCCTCCATGCTGTTGCCGCTGCTTGTCCGAGTCCGGCATCGATGAGCAGATTCTGCGATCGGGTGGTGACCAGAAGACAGTGATACGGAAGCCGAAGTTTCCCTTCCTCGTCCAGCCGCCCGGCAAGATCGGACTGGAGTACTTCCGCCGGAGCATTGGAGAACACGAAGTCGGTCGGATACGGCACCTGGCCGTCGCTGATGATATAACCGGCAAGGTCGCCGATCTTGAAAACGAGTTTTGGATCGACCATCCCGCCAGTTTGCGAACGATCATCAGCGTGATCTGACATCGTGCAAGCCTCTCGGCTCGGAACTACCAGGATCTGCCGGTTTGACAGCCCAAACGATACTCACCACGTCGTCGGCATCTGCGCCGGCGGCCCCACAGAACCGCCATCCGCCGGGTGATCGGGGCAGGCCACCGCACTATCAGGTCGAAGGCGCGCAGGTCACCGGCTACGCGCCTCGGTCACGTGCGGGAAGCGGTGGTTGCCATGGGCGCCTCGTTCCCAACCTTGCCTGAATCGCGAGCTTGCTCACCACTCCTACATCGCCAGATGCCTCGAGGTTCGGATCCGAGCCCTGGTGGTGGCGGTGACGCCTCCAGGTCAGGATTGGCCCAGCCGCTAGTGGGAGTCGCGGCTCACCCGATCTCCGGTGGCACCGACGAGGAAGTCGAGGTCGGCGCCGGTGTCGGCCTGTTGGACGTGATCTATATAGAGCCGTTCCCAGCCGCGTACGGGGTTGGCGAATCCTGCGAGGGTTGCTGGGTTGGGTCGGCGGCGCTGCAGTTCCTCCTGTGACACCTCCAGCGTCAATGTTCGGCCCGGTACGTCGAGGGTGATCTCGTCTCCGGTCTGCACCAATGCCAGCGGTCCGCCGGCCGCGGCCTCGGGTGCGACGTGTAGCACCACGGTTCCGTAGGCGGTGCCGCTCATCCGGCCGTCGCAGATCCGCACCATGTCGCGGACGCCTTGCGCGAGCAGCTTCTTCGGCAGCGGCATGTTGGAGACTTCAGGCATCCCGGGGTAGCCCTTGGGCCCGCAGCCGCGCAGCACCAGCACGGTGTTCGCATCCACCTCGAGGTCAGGATCGTCGATGCGGGTGTTGAAGTCTTCGATGCTGTCGAAGACCAGAGCACGTCCGCGGTGCTGGATGAGGTGCGGGGAGGCTGCTGCGGGTTTGATGATGGCGCCGGCGGGGGCGAGGTTGCCGCGTAGCAC
>DATCXA010000191.1:0-5967 GCA_036566085.1 Propionibacteriaceae bacterium | reverse complement strand
GACCGCGTTCCAAAGCCGCGACATTCAACAGCACCCGATCCCCGACGTTCGGAATCGCCATGAGGTCGGTATAGACGAGTGCGGCTATTTCCGTCGTCTCGCCGGCATCGCGTCGCGCGACAGTGAGCTCTACGGCACCCTTCCACTGACCTCGCAGCCCGGTGACCGTGCCATCAGCCCAAATGATCACGTGCCCGACCTTAAACCCCGGACCGGTATCACAACCCACGGCGTACGCGGCAGTCGATCAGGATCGAAGCGCTCAAGCATCGCCTCGAGCGTTATCTGCTCATCCTGCGTGCCCAGGTGCAGCGATTCCGCGATCAATCCCAGCACTGCGTCTGGTCCCATACCTTCAGCGGCTAGCTCGGCGAGGGTTACCGTCCCGTCTCGCTTGGCAAGTCGTTGACCCTGCGCGTTCACCGCCAAAGGCACATGCGCATAAATCGGTGGCTGCTGGCCGAGCAACCTCCCGAGATAGGCCTGAGTTGCCGCCACGGGCAGCAGGTCGACGCCACGCACGATCTGGTCGATGCCGGAGCACCCATCGTCGATCACGACCGCGAGGTTGTAGGCCGGAACGCCGTCGTTGCGCAGCAGCACGACATCGTCAACCTCGGCCGTGATCTCCCCGTGCAACAGGTCGCGTATGGTCTGTCGGGCACCATCGGCCCGCAGCCGAAGCGCGGGTGGCCGAGTCTGTCTGCGACGCTCCCGCTCGGCCTCGGTGAGATTCCGGCAGGTGCCCGGATATCGGGAAGGCCTGCCGTGCGGTGCCGAGGCCGCCTCGGCAATCTCACGTCGGCTGCAGAAGCATTCGTAAGTCCTGTCAGCCAGGCTGATCAATGCTTCCCGATAGGCGGGCAGCCGCGGTGACTGTACGACTGGCTCGCCATCGAAGCTGACACCCAAGGCCGCGAGATCGGCCAGCTGTTGCTCGGCAACTCCAGGCTGCACCCGTGTTGCGTCGAGATCTTCGACCCTGAGCAGAAAACGGCGTCCTGTGGATCGCGCAAAAAGCCAACCAAGCAGCGCCGTACGGAGATTTCCGAGGTGCAGATCACCTGTTGGACTGGGCGCATAGCGGCCGGCGCCGATCCCTTCACGATGCTCGGCGCGGGATGCCGCCGAGCTACCCGGGATGTCAATCATCTGCTGGTAGCGTGCTCATCGACGCTCCGGTAGAAAGTGATTTGCACGTAATGCCGCCCCGCAAGACCGAGAGAATTCTCAACCTCACCATCTGCCTGCTGGTGTCAGGCCGCTATCTTCCCAAGAGCCGCATTCGGGAGGCGGTTGAGGGCTACCACAACCTCAGCGATGCCGCATTCGAGCGCACCTTTGAGCGTGACAAAGATGAACTGCGCTCGCTCGGGGTGCCGATCGAGGTCGGCAGCTTCGATCCGCTGTTCGATGATGAGCCGGGCTATCGGATCCGTCCTTCAGAATTTTCATTGCCGCCGATCGATCTGGACGCCGAGGAAGCCGCCGTAGTCGGAGTAGCGGCCCGCGTCTGGAAGCACGCCAGCATGGCAGAGGCGACCAGAAGCGCTATCAGCAAATTGCGTGCGGCCGGAGTAGAGCCGGATGCGTCGCAGCTTGCATCGTTGGAGCCGTCAGTGCAGGCATCCGAACCTGGATTCGACGTGCTGTGGAATGCGGTGCTTGATCGAGCACGTGTCAGCTTCACGTATCGCGACGGCACGCCGCGCACCCTTGAGCCGTGGGGCCTCACCTCGTACAAAGGGCGGTGGTATGTGATCGGTCGCGACGTCGACCGCCAAGCGTCCCGAATGTTCAAGCTCTCCCGGATGGCCGATCTGCCGAGGAGGGTCTCCCGAGCTGGATCGTACGAGGTGCCGGATGATCTTGACTTGCGCAGCCTGGCTCGTGCGCTTGCGCCGCGGGAGCGAACCGAAACCGCGCTGCTCGCCATCCGGACCGGCAAGGCACCGGCGCTGGCGCGTCGCGGTGAGCCGGCGGTTTCTGATGTCAAGCTTCCGGCGGGCTTTGGGGTATATGCCGTCGGCTTCACCGATTTCCGCTCAGCAGCAGAGGAGATCAACCAGCACGCCGCCGATGTCGTCGTCCTGGAGCCAGCCGAACTCCGCGAGCTCGTCGTACGGGGTCTGACCGCCGTCGTTAAATCGGTGAATGCCGCATGACGTCCCGAGCTCAAGTGCGACGGCTGCTCAGCCTGGTGCCCTATCTACGCGAACACGACGGCGTCGCGATGGCCGATGTCGCCGCGGCCTTTGGGATCAACGTCAAGACGCTACGCGAGGATCTCAGCGTGCTCTGGATGTGCGGCATGCCCGGACTTGCCCCTGGGGACTTGATCGACATCGACATGGACGCGGTGGACGGCGAGGGCGTCATTCACCTCAGCAATGCCGACTATCTCACTCGGCCGTTGCGGCTCTCCGCCGATGAGGCTCTGGCACTGGTGCTGGCACTGCGCACGCTGCGCGGGATCGCAGGTCCCGGCAAGCGCGACGCGGTCGACCGAGCCTTGAAGAAGCTGGAGGCAGCCGCCGGGAACCTACCGGCGACCGATCAGGCAACCGTGGCGGTCACCGCCGCACGGGATGACATCCAAGCGCGTGTGAACGACGGGTTGCAGCGCGGCAAGCGGCTGGATCTCACCTACGACGTCGCCTCGCGTGCGGAGACGACGCGGCGGATGGTCGACCCCTTGCGGGTTTTCGTACTGGAGGGCTATGGCTATCTGGAGGCTTGGTGTTACTCCGCCAACGCGCTGCGAACCTTCCGACTTGATCGAATCGCCGCTGTCGAGGTCACCTCGATCGATGTGGCGCCGCATGATGTCCAGCTCAAAGACCTCTCGACCGGCTGGTGGGAGGCATTGAAGGACGCCCCGCTGGTCACCCTCGAGCTAGAGCCATGGGCCGTTTGGGTTGCGGAGTACTACCCGACCGAGGCGGCCTCCGCCCGTCCGGGGGGCGGTCTCATCGTTACGCTGCACGTCACCGATCCGGCATGGTTGCGGAGCTTGCTGCTGCGGCTCCAGGGCGGCGCTCGGGTGCTGTCCCCTGAGGGAGCGGGGAACTCGGCCGCCGAGGCGGCACAAGAGGCGCTCGAGCAGTACGCCGTACTACTGGGCGCGGCAGCCAGGACATAGCTGAGATCGGCTAGGGTGCAGGGATGATCTGGGTGATCGTCTTCGTCGGCATCGGTCTGGCGGGGCTCATCATGCTGATCAGCTATGCCGTGTGGCTTGCGCACAAGGCGAGCGATCTCTTCAGCGAGCTGGACATGCTGGCTGTCAGGGCTGGCGAACTCAGCGATCTGCTGTCGCAGATCACGGTTCCCGAATCCGCGCTGCTGCCCGATCCGCGCGCCGATCGCACCATCTCTGCACAGATCGACCAGGTATCCGCGACGTAGGATGACTCCGACTACTGCTGCAGGAAAAGAGGAATCATGATTCCGCTCGTACTCGGACTTGGTGTCCCCGAGCTGTTGATCATCTTGGCCGTCGTGCTGCTGTTGTTCGGTGGCGCTCGGCTGGCCGGCTTGGGCAAGAGCACCGGGCGTGCGCTCAGGGAGTTCAAAGAGGAGACCAAGGGCCTCAAGTCTGACGAGAGCCAGCCACAGCCACCCAATCCGGCTCCTGGTCCGAGTACACCAGCAGTGACCGACTACCAGCAGCCACCGCAGGCTCAGGCATCACAGCCTCCGAGCGGCGCCAGCTATCAACAGCCGCCGCGGGCTAACCAGGATCCCGCCGCCAGCGAAAACCGCAACGACGCCTGAACGTCGCTCTAAGCCGCCGTGTCTTTGACGATCAAGGGCCGGCCTATCCACTTCAGCTTGAAGTGGCTCAAGCCGCCAGCGCTGCCACCCGACGGCACGATGACGCTCTTCGAGCATCTTCGTGAACTGCGGTATCGGCTGATCGTCTCGATACTCGCGATCATCGTGGGCATGGTGGTCGCCTGGTTCTTCCGATACGACCTGTTGGACATTTTGCAACGGCCCTACTTTCAGGCAATCGCGGCGCTGAAGGCCAAGCACCCGGATGCGAATACATCCTTGGTCAACATCAATCTGACCTCCCCTCTAACACTTTCGTTGAAGGTCTCGGCACTCGCAGGGGCGATTGCCACGGCACCCTTCTGGCTTTACCAGCTGTGGGCATTTGTAGTCCCTGGGCTGCTGGCGAAGGAGAAGAAGTGGGCGTTGATCTTTATTGCAGCCGCGACGCCGATGTTCGTGGGCGGTGTTGTTGTCGCCTACGTCGTCTTGCCCAAGGCGATTGCGGTGCTGCTGAGCTTCACCCAGTCCGGAGTGACCAACCTGCAGGACATCAACGCTTACCTGGCCTTCCTCTTGCGTCTCATGTTGGTCTTCGGCATTGGGTTCCTGATTCCATTGATCGTCTTGATGTTGAACATCGTCGGGGTGATCAAGGCCAAGCAGATGGCGAAGTACCGGAGTCTGGTGATCTTCGCAACTTTCGTATTCGGCGCTGTGGCCACGCCGTCCACTGATCCGTTTTCGATGCTTGCCGTTGCCGCACCGATGGCGCTGCTGTTCCTCGCCGCCGAGGTCATCGCACACATCTTGGACCGTCGCAAAGAGCGTCAGGCGGCGCTCGCCGGTGACGATCTGATCGTTCGACATACCGTGACTGACGACAAGGCGCTGCACGAGCTAACCGAAGGTCCTGGCGACGAGCCCGAGCCCCTGAGGTGACCCGCCAGATCCGGCTGGTTGTCAATCCCTCTGCTGGAAAGGGCCGCGCGCTGGGGGTGCTGCCACAGGTAGCCGGCACACTCCGTGATGGGGGTGCGGACCTACGGATCCTGCTGAGTCGTGACTTCGCCGAGGCTCGATCCATGACCCGTCATGCGGTTGCAGACGGCGTCGATGTGCTGGCCGTCATGGGAGGCGATGGGATGATGCATCTTGGCGTCAATACCGCGGCGGCGGCCTATCTCTCCGGCGACGGCCGTACCACGCTCGGTCTGATTCCGGCTGGGACCGGCAACGACCTGTGCCGCGGCATCGGATTGGATCCCCAGAACGCTGTAGCGGCGGCGAGCGTGATTGCCGCCGGTCGTATCGCTGACATTGATCTTGCCCGGGTGGGCGACACCTACGTGGGTGCGGTGCTCGCAACCGGATTCGATGCGCTGGTCAACCGCCGCGCGAACGAGATGGTCTGGCCACGGGGATCGACGCGATATGCGGTCGCGGTGATGGCGGAGCTGCGGGTTTTCACCCCGCTGCACTACCGCCTGACCCTCGACGGACAGATCCGCGAACAGGAGGCGATGCTGGTCGCTGTTGGCAACACCTGCTCCTACGGCGGCGGGATGCTGATCTGCCCTGAGGCCGACCCGTACGACGGCCTACTCGATGTCACGATCATCCATCCGGTGGGTCGCCTGAAATTGCTGAGATTGTTTCCCGAGATGTACTCGGGCAAGTTCGTCCGCGACCCCTGCGTCGAGCAATTGCGGGTCCGCGAGGTGAGAATCGAGGGGCCCGGCCTGGTCGGTTTCGGCGATGGCGAAATGATCGCCGCGGCGCCCTTGCGTGTTTGCTCAGTGCCCCGAGCATTGCCGGTCTTTGTTCCTGACGGCCGGGGGTAACTTGGGCCGCACTATGGCCGAACCGTCACTCGACCCTGAATCACCCGATCCTGAATCACTCAGCCCGGCGGAGGCGTACGCGCGGTTCCGGAAGCGGCAGGGCTCACCGCTGCTGGCGGCCTTCGCCGACAGCTACCCCTTTGCATTCGACGGTTACCAGCTTGAGGCCTGTGCACAGCTCGAGGCGGGCTCAGGAGTGCTGGTGGCCGCACCAACAGGGGCCGGCAAGACCATTGTTGGTGAGTTTGCGGTCTTTCTGGCGCTCAGCAATGGCCGCAAGTGCTTCTACACCACACCGATCAAGGCGTTGTCGAATCAGAAATACGCCGATCTGGTTCGCCGGCAT
>DATCXA010000168.1:0-5233 GCA_036566085.1 Propionibacteriaceae bacterium | reverse complement strand
CCTGGACCTTCCGGCCCTGGACCTTCCGGCCCTGGACCTTCCGGCCCTGGCCCCACCGGCCCTGGCCCCGCAGACCTCGGCCCGGATACCCCTGGGTCTCCGTCCACACCCACCCCCGAGCCATCCCCAGGGCCACCCCCCGACCCGGCCCCCGAAGACCGGCCCCCTGAGTCGGCGCAGGATGGCGATGACGGCTTAGGCCAGGTCCCATGGCCCGACCAGCCGCTGCCCAATGATCCAGAACCAGACGACGAACCCGGCCCGCCGCCCGGCCCGCTGGAGCCGACCATCACCGCAGGGGCCGACCCGACCTGCCGTCGCACCCACTGGCTGTCCGTGCCCCACCGCACCCTGACCGGACACGAAGACCTCCCCGGCGACCTGCACCGCTTCGGCATCCTCACCGCCGACCAGGCCCGGCAGATCGCCACACACGCCCGCCGCTGGATCGCCACCCGAACCCCGGCCGGCCAGATCATGCTCCACGGCGAAATCACCCTGTACGGCGACCCCCGCCCACAACAGAAAGCCATCGCCAAGGCGATCGCGACCATAGACGCATCCGATGCGCGGGAGCCCCACTATCGGCCCTCATCCACCCTGGCCGCCCGAGTGCGGGCACGCGACGGCACCTGCCGCTGGCCTTCCTGCAACCACAGCGCCTTCGGCTCCGACCTGGACCACACCCGCCCCTACCACTTAGGCGGCCCCACAAAGGCCGGCAACCTGTCGGCCCTGCACCGGCGCCATCATCGGATAAAAGGCCTGCCGGGCATGTGGCTGATCCAATACGGGCCAGGACGACTCATGTGGCGCACCCGCACCGGAGCCGTCTACCTCACGCAGCCGCCTAACTACGACATCTGAAACTTGACACAGAGGGCCCAGGTGCGACCATCTCACGAGGTAAAGCTCATGACTTACGCGGATCTCCAGCGGGTGTGCTGGCCGCGAGAGTAGAAAGACGGATTGTGATGTCGTTGAGTGATGACCTGGATAGCCGCTTAAGGGCGGCGGCTATGGCATGGCTTCGTCAGCGCTGCACTCCGGAGAACCCAGTTGTCCGACGTGACGAGCTCCTCACCTTCCAGTTTGAGGGGCGGACGTTTCCGCTAATCGACAACCAACTTGGCATCCGGAAGCCGCAGGAGATGACTGCAGCGCTCTCGATTCTAACGACCTACACCTCCGACGGCGCTCGCGCGCCTTACGAGGACGCCGTAGGTCCAGACTGGTTGCTGCGGTACAAGTTCCATAGCAATCCCCAGCACTACACGAATGTCGGACTGCGTGTGGCCTTCGAGCATCGGGTGCCGCTGATGTGGTTCTTTGGCATCGGGCAGGGGCTGTACCTGCCGTTTTCACCTGTATGGATCGTCGCCATAGAGATGGAGCACTCTCAGGTCGCTGTTGCGCTGGACGAAGCCCAGCGACACCTCCTGGTAGACGGCCCAGTCAGCCTCATTGAACGTCGCTATTCCGAACGGATCACCATGCAGCGTCTACATCAACCGGTGTTCCGGCAACGGGTGATCCAGGCATACGAGACGAGCTGTGCGATGTGCCACTTACGACACCGCTCACTCCTGGACGCCGCTCACATAATCCCTGACCGCGAGACGCGCGGCGTCCCGGCCGTCTCCAACGGCATGGCTCTTTGCAAGATCCACCATGCGGCGTACGACCAGAACATCCTCGGCGTCCGGCCTGACCACGTTATCCAGGTACGCGCTGACATTCTGGAAGAGATTGACGGGCCGATGCTCAAGTACGGTCTCCAGAATATGCACGATCAGCGGCTCTCACTTCCCCGGCGACGCGCTGACCGCCCAAACCATGACCTTCTCGAAGAACGATATGAAAGATTTCGCGTCGCGGTCTGAGGCACGTCTATACCAAGATTTATGACATCTAAGCAATGGCGAATGACGATTTTCTTGATCGAAAAAACCTAATTCGCTTGAGTGGTGATCGGATGGTACTGTGTATTATTACACCAATAGCTACGGTGTTGGCGGACGTACTGTAAGTTAATGGTATGTGGAGAGCGAATATGTAGCTCGCCCATAGTTGCATTGGTTATTGTGTTCACAATTTGGAGTTCATCGGTGAGGTAGAGGGCCCCGTTGTCGAAGCGAAGGTGGTCATTTGGGCATAAGCAGAGTGCATTCGTCTCGTCATCAGGACCATTGTGGGGTGTGCCCAGCCCTTGGATATGTGCCACTTGGCTTGCTGGACCACTGGGGAGGTCTATGGCTTCGTTGCAGATTTGGCAGCGGTTCTCATACCAGGTCTTAAGGTTCCGTACGACTCGTGCCTTGCGGGCAATGCGCCTGACCGTTGACTCAGTTCGACTGGACGGGCCAGCGACCGGCGGAAGCGTCGGGATCCAGCCATCTGACTCGATATCGTCAAACTGTTGGATGTCGCGTACATCTACAATCTTGACCATCCGGAACTGAAGGACACGAAAACCGTCACGGCGTAGCTTGAACCAATGCCTCACCACTCGATACAAGCCGTCGTATCGGTACCCTTCTATAGGGGCATACGGGGAGGGTTCCTTGTACCCTCGAATTACGCGCACTGGTAAGCTTTCGAGTTGACTTAGAACGAGCGCCGCGTTGCCCTTCTCGTAGCGTTGGTCCTCTATCTGCTCCTTACGTTGGTTTTGGCCACCATGACCGGTATAGATTATTATGTCGCCTTCGTCTTGATCATCAGAGTATCCACCATTGAGTACGATTGCGTCAGCACCTTCATGAGGCGTGCCAGAGATACCCGCCACGTTGTGTGCATGGATGCCAGCGACACGTAGCTCGTTACGAGTCCGGTAGATGGTGCCCTCGGGGTGACCGGGAATCTCGCCAAATGTCCTGATATACGACACAGGACGATCATGCCATCTCTTATGGAAGACAGATAGAGACAGAGCTGAGTCGAGGCCGTGCTAGGGAAGAGTCGAGCGGGTTGACAGTTGATCTTGGTAACTTGTCCGACCACTCGTCGATGTGCAGCCTGCGGGCGAGAGTGCTCCTGGTCACAACTCGTCGCTGCGAACCCTTCTGATGAAGTCTGCGAACTGGGCAGAGCTAAACACCAATGCTTGATGAGCGGGGTCTTTCGAGTCGCGGATCGCGATCTGCCCTGACGAGAATGGCGCGAGCTCTACGCAATCACCGGTGTCGCCGCTGTGGCTGCTCTTGCGCCAGATGACGGGATGTCCACTCGTCTCATTCGCGTGGGTCACTTTGGAGCTCCTCGGCTACCTGAGCGATGAGCTTCGTCGACTCCTTTGTAGGGAGTGCCGATGCTCGTAGGTGGTTGAAAGCCAGCGTATACCGACGGACCTCGTCTTCGTGTTCGAGATACAGGCCGCCTGTGAGGTTCTCCAAATAGATAACTTCGGGAACTCCCGGGCTGGGGAACTTGAGTGAGGTGAACGGACCGTACATGCCCGTCGATGCTCCAGCGCTGAACGGCAGCACCTGGACCGTGACGTTCGGCATCCTGGCGATTTCCAAGATATGGCGTAGCTGATCGCGCATCACGGTCGCACCGCCAACCCGCTGATAGAGGATCGCCTCACCGAGGATTGCCCAGAGGGTCACTGGGGTGTCGCGGGTGAGAATGGCCTTACGGGCGGTTCTAACCTCGACGAACTTCTCAACCCCGTCGCGGTGCTCCCAGACCTTGCTCGCACCGATCATCGCCTGTGCGTACTCCTTGGACTGGAGAAGACCAGGGACAACCTGGTTCTGGTACGTGCAGATCTCGCGGCACGTGGCCTCCAAGGTGATGAGGTCGGCGAAAGGGTGGTCGAGGGTGGCGCCGTAGGCGTGCCACCAGCCTCGCTCGCGGGCGCTTTTGGCTAGGGCGAGCAGGGCCTTGCGCTGGTCGGTGTCGTGGAACTCGTAGAGGTCCAGAAGGTCTTGGATGTCGCCCCAGTGGGCTCTGACCATGCCGTTTTCGATGCGGCTGATTTTGGATTGGGGCCAGCGCATGCGTTCGCCGACCTCTTCCAGGGTGAGACCGGTCTGTTTGCGGATCTTCAGGACGGCGTCGCCGAGCCACTTGCTGCGAATTGTGTAGTTGGTCTTTGGCATGGCCGATCCTCTCGGGGTGCTGATCGAAGAGGCGATCTTGTGGGCGGGCAACTTTTGAGGGCAAAGGGCTTGCGGGGCCGGAAGCCTTCGGTCATTGTGGCAGAGGTCGGTCACTGATCGTGTATTTCTCAGCACATTAAGTGACTGACTTGTCCGGGTCTGGGCTAGAGAGACCAAAACCGCGTCATGGTAGCTGCGAGGCCGGATCGTCAGGGATGGGGTCTGAGGGGATGGTGATGACTGAGATGACGGCACGTCGCCGGCGCCTTAAGCCGGTCGTCAGTGGGATCGTCGCTCGGCTCCGCGTTCTCGGCGGGGAGCACGTCCTGCCGGGTATGCGCGGAGTCGCCTGGCAGCCGACCGGGCTGCCGGACATGCTCCTGCCGGTGAGGCGAGGGGACGCCTCGGTGATTCCGCTGACGATCTCCCAGCGGTTTCCGGCCGCGCGGGAGCAGGTCAAGGTGGCCCGCGACTACGTGGGGGACGCGCTCGGTGATGGGCACGAGCGCCGGTACGACGCGATGCTGGTGGTCAGTGAGCTCGCCGGCAACGCCGTCGAGTACGGGTCGTGCCGGGACGGTGCCCTGGGTGAGGAGTTCGAGCTGTCGGTGACGTTCGTCGGGCGAGGGGTGTTGCTCGCCGTACAGGACGGTGGGTCGCCGAGGATTCCGCGGGTGAAGTCCCTGGAGGGGGAGGAGGTCGGTGGGCGTGGCCTCGCCTTGGTCGACCTGCTCGCCAGGCGGTGGGGGTTCCACCGCGACTCGGTAGGCACCCTGGTCTGGGCCGAACTGGACGACCGGTGTCCGGTGGATTGCTAGAACGTTCCGATCCAAGTGGCGGAGGCGACCGTTGAGAATGTGGACGATCGTGCTGGACTGGTCGACCCGGTACGGCGAACTGGAACCGCCGCTGGCGGTCGTGCATGGCGACGACGAGGCGGAGGCCGTGACCAAGGCGATCGAGCTCGTCGCGAAGGGCTTCGCCGGTGTCGGGCAGGAGTGGGGCTGCCGTCACGATGTGGCCGAACGCCTGTTTCACCTGATGACCTTCCGGGGCGATGTCACACCCATGCTCGTCTCGGAGGGCCACGCCGTACTGCGAGAGCGGCCGGGCCCGTAGGATCGAGG
>DATCXA010000144.1:0-5955 GCA_036566085.1 Propionibacteriaceae bacterium | reverse complement strand
CCGCTGCGGGTGCGGCGGCATCGCTTACCAAACATCCGGTAGCCGGTGCCCGATGCCTAGTAGTAGCTGATCCACTTGTCGCTCTTGGCCGGGTGTCACGCTATCTGGTCGATAAGTCAGGTTCAGAGGGACTTCGGGTGGTGGGCATTACCGGCTCGGTCGGCAAGACCTCGACCAAGGATCTGCTGGCGCAGGTGCTGGAGCAGGCGGCTCCCACCGTGGCTGCGGCCGGCAATCTCAACAACGAGCTAGGCGTGCCAATGACCGTTGGCCGTATTGGCCCGGAGACCCAATTCCTCGTTGTCGAGATGGGCGCGCGGGGCATCGGCCATATCGCCTACCTCTGCGACATCGCACCGCCGCGGGTCGGGGTCGTGCTCAACGTCGGTCAGGCGCATGTGGGGGAGTTTGGCGGGCAAGCGGCAATTGCCCAGGCCAAGGGTGAGCTAGTGGAAGCCCTGCCAGCCGATGGCTGGGCGGTGCTGAACATCGACGATCCACTTGTCTGGGCCATGCGTCGGCGAACTCCGGCTCAGGTGCTGCCATGGTCGACCATCCAATCCTTCGACCATGGAGTGTGGACCTCCGGACTGGCAAGTGACAGGTACGGGCGATACTCCTTTACCCTCCATGAGCGCCGCGCCGGTGGCGGGGAGCATCGCGCGCCGGTTCGGCTTCAGCTAACCGGGCGACATCAGGTTGCGAACGCAGTCGCTGCGGCTGCGGCCGCGCTCGCCCTCGGACTCGAGCTGGACCAGATCGCCAGTGCGCTGGGTCATGCAGCCCAGCGATCGCCCTGGCGGATGGAATTACATGACCGCCCCGATGGCGTCACAGTGATCAACGACTCATACAACGCCAATCCCGACTCCATGCGTGCCGCCCTGACAACGCTGGCTGAGCTGGCGCGTACCGGCCGAAACACCTGGGCGGTGCTAGGAGACATGCTCGAGCTCGGTGATCTCGCAGCGGACGAGCACGCTGGAATCGGCCGGTTGGCCGCGGAGCTCGGCGTCGATCATCTGGTCGCGGTTGGTGAACATGGGCCGCAGATAACCAGCGCAGCCGTAGCTGCGGGCTTTCCTGCCGCGCAGGCGGTGGCGGTAGCTGACAAAACGGACGCGGTTGCGCTGGTTACAGCGGGACTTAGACCGGGCGACGTCGTCTTGGTCAAAGCATCTCGTGGCTTAGCCTTGGACACCGTGGCCGACGACATCCTGACTTCCGTCGACCTAGGCCGAGACGAGGATCCCGGGTGAAGACCATCGTCTTCGCCGGCGGCCTCGCGCTACTCGGCACTCTGCTGGGCACGCGGCTCGCCATTCTCGTGCTGGTCAGGAAGGGTTACGGACAGCTGATCCGCGACGACGGTCCTACGTCCCACCATGTGAAGCGTGGAACTCCGACAATGGGCGGCCTGGTGGTCATCGCCGCCGTCCTCTTCGCCTACTTCGGCAGCCACTTGATCACCTTCACTGCTCCGTCCGCCTCGGCATTGCTGGTGTTGTTCCTGTTTACCGGCTTAGGTGTGGTCGGATTCCTGGACGACTACATCAAGATCAGCAAACAGCGGTCGCTGGGCTTACGAAGTAAGGCCAAGATCGCCGGCCAATCGATCGTTGCCATTGTGTTCGCGGTCGCGTCACTGCAATTCCCCGACGAGCGTGCCGTGACCCCGGCTTCGCCTGCCATCTCATTTTTGCGCGACATCGAATGGCTTCAGCTGCCGTTGCTGCTAGTGATCATCTGGGTGATGCTGCTGATCGCTGCCGCCAGCAATGGCGTCAACCTCACCGATGGGCTCGATGGCCTGGCAGCCGGTGCCTGCGTGATGATCTTCGGCGCGTACACCTTGGTCAACATCTGGCAGTACAACCAGTCGTGCGCCTACACCGCGTCGGCCGGGCCGAAGTGCTATGAGGTGCGGGACCCGTACGACCTGGCGGTCGTGGCGGTGGCACTGGCCGGCGCCTGCTTCGGCTTTTTGTGGTGGAACGCCGAACCGGCGAAGATCTTCATGGGCGACACGGGGTCCCTCTCTCTTGGCGGTGCGCTTGCCGGAATGGCGATCGTGACCCGCACCGAGCTGCTGCTGGTGATCTTGGGTGGGCTCTTGGTCATCGAGGTAATGTCGGTGATCCTGCAGGTCGGCTTTTTCAAGTTGACCCGCGGCAGGCGACTGTTCAAGATGTCGCCCATTCACCATCACTTCGAGCTGCTGGGCTGGGCCCCTGTCACGATTGTGATGCGCTTTTGGATCATTGCCGGGCTGTGCGTCGCCGCCGGCCTCGGCATCTTCTACGCCGAGTGGGTGGCAGGCACATGACCCCGTCGTGGCTGCCGGAGGCCGATCGCCGATCATCCTGGCCAGAGGCCCACGTGGTGGTCGCTGGCATAGGAGTATCTGGTTTTGCGGCTGCTGATGGATTACTGGAATTCGGAGCGCGGGTCACGATTCTGGATGACCTGCTGGACGACAAGACTTCCGACAAGGGCAAATTGTTGGAGGTTCTCGGCGGCTCAGTGCGCCTGGGTCCGGGTTCCACTGCGACTCTTCCAGATGATGCCGACCTGGTGATCACCACAGGCTGGCCCGCCACAGCGCCGCTATTGCGCCAGGCTGCCGAGCGCGCGGTTCCGATCTGGAGCGAAGTCGAGCTGGCCTGGCGGCTGAGTCGGCCCGACAAGATCGTGCCGTGGCTGGGGATCACCGGTACGAATGGCAAGACGACCACGACCCAGATGCTTGAGGCGATCCTGGCTGCGGCCGGCCTACGCACAGCGGCAGTGGGCAACATCGGCCGTCCGATCATGGAGATCGTTCTGGACCCGCGACCCTACGACGTACTAGCTGTCGAGCTGTCCAGCCATCAGCTGCACTGGTCCAACTCCTTGGCTCTGCACTCGGCTGCGGTCCTCAACGTGCAGCCCGATCACCTCGAATGGCATGGCTCGTATGCGGCCTACCGGGACGCTAAGGCCAGGATTTACCAGGGCGTTCAGGCCAGCTGCGTCTACAACGTTGCCGATCCAGTCACCGAGCACATGGTCGAGGAGGCCGAGGTCGTCGAGGGCGCCCGAGCGATCGGTTTCACCCTCGGAACACCAGGTTTGTCGATGCTCGGCGTCGTCGACGACCTGTTGGTTGATCGGGCCTTCATCGAGCAGCGTCGCGACTCAGCGCTCGAGCTTGCGAAGGTCAGCGACGTCAGCCCGGCCGCACCACACAATGTCGCCAACGCCTTGGCCGCCGCGGCTCTAGCTCGTTCCTACGGTGTACCTGCGACGGCGGTGCGGCATGGTTTGCGGACGGTCAAAGTCGGTCCGCACAAGATTCAGACCGTGCTGGAACGCGCCGGAGTCTCATGGGTCGACGACTCCAAGGCCACCAACCCGCATGCTGCGGATGCCTCACTGCGAGCCTTCGAATCAGTGGTGTGGATCGCCGGTGGCCAGGCCAAGGGCACGACCTTCGATGAGTTGATCACTACTCATCGGCAGAGATTGCGCGGCGCCGTGTTGCTCGGGACTGACCGAGACATCATCGCTGAAGCCTTGGCTCGACACGCGCCGGAAGTCCCCACAGAAATCATTGAGGCGGTCGACACTAGAGCAATGGCACAAGCCGTTGCGGCGGCTGCTTCCCTGGCCAGACCTGGTGATGCAGTTCTGCTTGCGCCGGGGTGCGCCAGCAAGGACATGTTCACCGACTACGCCGCACGCGGAGATGCCTTCGCCGCGGCCGTGCGCGCGCTCGCAAAGGAGTAGACGTCAGTGGCGACCCTGACCCCGCAGGGCCAGACCGCGTCCGGCCACCGTGCTACTCCGCTTCGCTCGCCGCAAGTTCTGCGCCCTCGGCGTTCCCGGTCAGTGGTCGAGGTGCTGCACTGGCTTCGGTGGATGCTGGACCGGCCGCTGACCAGCTATCACCTAGTACTCGGCTCTGTGGCATTACTGCTCATTGTCGGCATCATGATGGTGCTCTCAGCCTCCAGCGTGAACGCCTACCTGACGCACGGCGATTCCTACTTCTACGTCAGGCGGCAGGTGATCTTCCTCGGCGTCGGGGTGCTCGGCGCGTTCACGATCATGAAGCTGCCACCATCGACCCTGCGGCTGCTGAGCTGGTTCGGGCTAGGCATCGCAACGGTGTTGTTGATCTTGACCTACACACCACTCGGCATTTCGGTGAACGGCAATCGCAACTGGCTCTATCTAGGCTCCTCACTCTTCTCGATCCAGCCGGCCGAATTCGCCAAGCTGGCCATGATCCTTTGGGGTGCCGACGTGCTGGCACGCAAGTATCGGTTGCTTGATCAGCCGAAGCACCTGCTCGTGCCCTTTCTGCCGGTGAGCGGAATCTTGGTCTTGCTGGTGTTGTTCCAAGGCGATGCTGGTACGGCAGTCGTCATGGCGTTCATTGCGACCGGCATTCTGTGGATTGTTGGGGCGCCGGTGCGGGTGCTCCTCGCATTGGCATCGGCCGGTGTTGCCGGTGTCATCGGGATCTTCGTTACTTCGTCGGTACGGATGCGTCGCCTGGCCGCGTTCCTCGATCCGACCCTTGATGCCAATGGAGCCAATCACCAGGCCAACGCCGGAATGTTTGCGATCGCATCCGGAGGCTGGTGGGGGGTTGGTCTTGGCGCGAGCCGCCAGAAGTGGGGCAGCTTGCCCGAGGCGCACACCGACTTCATCTTCGCTGTGCTGGGTGAGGAGTTCGGGTTGTTTGGCAGCCTGGTGGTACTGGCCATGATCGGGATCTTGGGCTATGCCGGCATCCGGATCGCAATGCGCGCCGATGATCTTTTCGTACGCTATGCCGCCGCCGGTATTACGACGTGGTTCATGGTGCAAGCATTGATCAACTTGGCCGTGGTGCTCCGGCTACTTCCGATCGCCGGCGTGCCGCTGCCATTGCTCTCTTACGGCGGGTCGGCCTTGGTGGCCAACCTGTTGGCGGTCGGCGTGCTCCTGGCGTGCGCCCGTAGAGAACCGGAGGCTCGCCAACTGCTGGCGAAAAAGGCGATGCGGCCAGGGCGCCGAATGACCACGGTCGTGGGCTCGCGGACCAATCAAGGCCGTACCGGCTCATGAACGGATCCGCGTCGAGCTCGGTAGTCCTCGCCGGCGGCGGGTCGGCCGGACATACGTCTCCATTGATCGCAACCGGACTGGAGTTGCGCCGGCTCAGTCCGGAACTCGCTGTAACCGCACTGGGTACCGCGCGCGGTCTGGAGACAACCGTTGTCCCAGCAGCAGGTCTGGAATTGGAGCTGATCCCACCAGTGCCGATGCCGCGCCGAGTCGGCAAGGATCTTGTGCTTGTGGGACCGCGGCTGGTTCAGGCTGTGACCGCAACGGTACGACTACTGCGACGGGTACAGGCTGACGTGGTGCTCGGCTTCGGCGGATATGTGTCAACTCCGGCGTACCTCGCCGCCCGCAGGCTTGGATTGCCCATCGTGATCCATGAACAAAATGTGTTGCCCGGTCTGGCCAACAAGCTCGCCGCCCGGCTTACGAGCCACGTCTACACCTCTTTCCCTCAGACCTCGCTGCCTCATGCGCATTGCATCGGGCTGCCCATCCGGCGCGCCATCACTGATCTGAACCGGGCCGCGCTACGACGGGAGGCACGCATTGGCTTCGACCTCAACCCCGACCTTCCCACGCTGCTGGTCAGTGGAGGCTCGCAAGGCGCATTGCAGATCAATACGGCCGTGGCAGGGGCCTGGCCGGACTTGCTGGCCCAGGGAATTCAGGTGCTGCACGTGCTAGGACCTAAGAACTTCATTCCTGGCATCGAGCGGAGTATCGACGAGCGGACCGGTGCTGTATACCAGCCGCTGGCGTATGTGGAGCATATGGAGCGGGCATACGCCGCTGCGGATCTGATGCTGGCTCGCAGCGGTGCCAATACGGTGCTCGAAACCGCTGCTGTGCGGCTTCCTG
>DATCXA010000116.1:0-3739 GCA_036566085.1 Propionibacteriaceae bacterium | reverse complement strand
GGTGTCGATGTGGCGATAGCCGGCCTGGAGCGCGGCGGTGACCGCGTCCCGGGTCTCTTCCGGCGGGGTCTGGAACACGCCTAGACCGAGCGCGGGCATGGTCACACCGTTGTTCAGGGTCAGGGTCGTGACGTCAGGCATGTGGTACCTCGTTTCTCTCCTCGGCATGCCGAGTTACATGGGCTGGTGTGGATGGTTGTCGTTATCCCCGGCTTGAGCTGATGGCAGCGGGTTAATCCTCGGTGACCTTCACCAGCCGCGCTCATCTTGGGTGGCGAGCCCGGCGCGTTCTGGGCTGAGCCGGGCCCGGCGGCTGGCCAGGAAGTCTTGGACGTCTCTGCGGCGGTCCATGGCCTCGACGCTAGAACCCATCCGGCCGGCGAACCAGGACCTGTCAGTACACGGATAACCAGGTCCTTGCGACCTCAGATCCCGCTGAGCTCGAGCCGCATGATTGCGCGTTGCGGACTTGGCCGTTCCACGCAGCTGAATCCGAGATCTTCAAAGACCTTCTCCCGACCGAGGAACGCATCTTCGGACCGCCGATTCGATCCGGCGACAGGCCAGCCTTCGATGGCAGAGGCCCCTTCGCGACGGGCAAGCTCGACCGCCGCGCGCACAAGCATGTAGGTGACACCTTGGGCTCGGTAGCCAATCCCGACGAATAGGCATGGCAGGAGCCAGACGCTCTCGTCCTCGGCGCGTGCCCGATTGCGCAGCATGCCGCTTCGTCCGCCGATGGCGACCGCGTACCGGGACCTCGGGCCGCAGGCGCACCACCCGACTGGGTCGCCCGCCACTGAGGCCAGGATCCCCATCGGCACCGGACTCGTCGTGGCCATGGCCTCGAAGCGCTGCCGGTTGCCACCATTCAGCCAGCCAAGGGCGAATTGGCTGCGGCTTTCGCAGAACGCCATGCACCAGCAGCGGCGAGTGTTTCTTTGACTCTGGAACAGTTTCGCAAGATCCACTAGGTCATCCGGCCCTACAGGCCGAGTGTCCACATCTGCGTCCACCAACCGGACGTTACCCCCGATCGTCGTACTGCGACCGGTGTGATGCTGCCATCCCTGGCATGGATGTGACATGCGCATTCGCACTCACCTTTTCATGATCTCCGTCCGGCGGTACTTCTTGCTTCCGACGAGCGGGTAACACGTCTATGGGACTTCCTCGATTCCTATCTGCTGGCGCTCGAAGACTGTCAAGGGCGCATTTTGGGTGACGTCGTGCACACCTAACACCGCGCACGGCCTAGCCTGAGCGATCGCGTCAGCGGTGGGCCAAGATGGTCCGATGCAGCATGCAGCGCGACCGAAGTTTGCGCTCTGGGAGGTCGGCACGGTGGCGGTCGGGCTCGTCGTGCTGTTGTTGATCATGGTCAACCGGTACGGGCCACATCGGGACGAGCTTTACTTCGTATCAGCCGGCCAGCGGCTCGCCTGGGGTTATCCGGATCAGCCATTGTTTACGCCCCTGCTCGCTCGGCTAGCTACCGAGCTGGCGCCACATAACCTCCTGATACTCAGACTGCCAAGCCTCATCGCGATGGTTGTGCTTGTCGTCTGCGCCGCCGCCTTTGCGCGCTTGCTCGGCGGCGGCCGGGGCGCGCAGCTGCTAACTGCCAGCACTGTGGCCGCATCGGTAATCACTGTGACGTTGGGTCATCGGCTCAGCACCGCCACCTTCGACACGCTGGCTTGGACCGCCATCCTTCTAGTCGTTGGGCATGCGCTACGCGACGATCGACCCCAGCTCTGGCTCTTCGCAGGTCTGCTCGCCGGGATCGGCCTGAACAACAAGACCGCTGTTGCCGTCCTGCTTTTCGCGACACTTCTTGGCGTATTGCTGGTGCGGGGCACTCGCTGGCAGCTGCGGACGGTGTACCCGTGGTTCGGCGGCCTGATCGCGCTGCTGTTGTGGCTTCCCAATCTGGTTTGGCAATTCAGGAACGGCTGGCCGGTGCTGGCTCTTGGCGCGGATATCGCCGACGAGTACGGGGGCCTCACAGGTCGATTGGCCCTGTTGGGTCAGGCGCTTGCCATGTTCTCTCCGTTGATAGCCGTCGTCTGGGTATACGGGCTAGTCCAGCTGTTTCGCGATCCGGCCTGGACGAAACTACGCCCGATCGGCATCGCCTTCGTGGTCTCGACTGCGGTTTTTCTCGTGGCGGCAGGGAAGGGCTACTACCTGGCGGGAGCAACCGTCCCGCTGGTAGCTGCCGGTTGTACAGCGTTGGCCGCTCGCTGGTCTGCGCGCCGCCTCATCGCTGTTGGCTTGGTGCTTGCCCTATCGGCCGCCGTCGCCTGGCCAGCCTTCGTGCCGGTGCTGCCCGCTCGCACGTACGCGGCATCTTTCTATCCGGCTCTCGACACTGACCAATTGGAGACGATCGGTTGGCCGGAGTACGTCAGCTCCGTACGCGCCACGCTCGACTCGTTGCCGGCCGATCAGCGCGCGACCGCAGTGGTGTTCACTCGGAACTATGGCGAGGCGGGCGCTCTGGAGTGGTACGGCTTCCCGCGCCCGGTATTCAGCGGCCACAACGCCTTTGCTGCTTGGGGACCGCCACCTGAAGGCGCCGTACCGGTGATCGTCATCGGCTTGGAAAACCCGGCCACGAGTTTCACCGATTGCAAGGTCGCGGCTGTGATCAACAACAATGCGGGCGCTGACAACGAGGAGCGGGGGCGCCAGATCTGGGTGTGCGCCGGCCCGCGAGGCGGCTGGAGTCAACAATGGCCTCGGCTCGCCCACCTTGACGCCTGACGGCTCGCACGCGATACCGATAACCTTCGGGCATGCCGACCGTACGTCTGCACGGGGGGCCGACCCTTAACTATCGGGAGTGGGGCCGGCCGGACGCCGCAGTGGTGTTGCTGTTGCACGGTCTGACCTCATCAAGCCTGGGCTGGCGGAACGTCGCGCCTGCGCTTGCCGACAGCTTTCGAGTGATCGCGCCAGACGCCCGCGGGCACGGCGACAGCGAATGGACCCGCGATTACTCCTTCGAGGCCATGCGTGACGACGTTGCGAGGTTCATGGAGCACGTCGGGATTCTCGCCGCCATCGTCGTCGGTCACTCCATGGGTGCCGTTGCGGCGTACCAGTTGGCAGCCACACGGCCCGAGCTCATCCGACTGCTGGTTCTGGAGGAGATGCCGCCACCGGACCCGGCCAATCCGCCGAGACCGATCCCACGAGCGCCTGAGCCAGGCGCCGACTACGACTGGCGGGCGCTGGTCGCGGTGCATCGCTGGCGCAATGCTCCGCCACCCATCTGGTGGGACTATGCGTCCCAAATCCAAGCAAACAGCTTGGTGCTCGGCGCTGCGAACAGCACACTTCCGCAAGACCGCCTTCAAGAGTTGAGCCGACGCATTCCCCACGGGCAGTTCGCCTCAATGAATTGCAACCATGACGGGCACGAGGCGCGACCAAGCGAGTTCCTGATGCATGTCGAACCCTTCATCTCCTGGTTCGCCAAGTAGGGCACCCGGCCCTCAGACTTGTTCGCGTCTCAAAGTGCTAAGGGCCTTCTAAGGCTGACAAGTCGGCGTTAGAGGGAGACGGCCCAGTCCGAACCTATCCTTGGTGCCATGTCGGTCACCGCTGCAGCGCCGCCTCGCAAGAAGCGAGACGGGCTGGCCCGAGCGTTACGGCGGAACGGCATTCCCCGGGACCCCGACCTCAACGAGCCACTCCCGAAGAGGCTGCTGAAGAACAAGCTGGCCTGGCT
>DATCXA010000107.1:0-2715 GCA_036566085.1 Propionibacteriaceae bacterium | reverse complement strand
GCAAACGAAATATCGGGAAAGGGTGGCCCGCGGGGCGGCGGCAGCCAACAGACGCCTCACCGGCCCGGGGTCTGCAATCAGGTGAGCTGCAGAATGACGATCACCAAGATGATGATGACCAGCACACCGATGATGGTGCCGATAATTCCCCGGTTCATGGAAGGACCTCCTCTCGTGCCTTTTCGGGGGTACCCGTGTGTTGAGGAGGTAAACACTCCCACAGTTGGTCAGCCGGGGAGGCTCTGATTAGAAGGTTCCTTCGCATGCGCCGTGGCGCCCACCGTCAGGTGGCGTAGTTGCGGATTCCCAAAGGCCAGTGCTGCGACAACCAGCATCAACGCCCCTCCGATGAGGAATGGGACTTGGGCATTCGACACGTTGGTCACCAGCCCGGTGAGGGCGTACGTGATGGGGACCGCGGCCAGACTCGAGAACGACAGCGCACTCATCACCCGGCCGATCTGTCCGACGGGCGCTAACTGCAGCACAGCTGAGGTAACCAGCGTGCCGTAGAACCCGGCACCCAAGCCCGAGCAGAGACCGAGGAGTCCCGCGGCAGCGAACGCCGTAGACACAGGTAGGCCCAACGCTGGCAGCAAACCGAGCCCCAGCACGCTCAGCGCCATCGCAAGCAAGCCAGAAAGCGCGACGAATCCGGTCTGGCGGACATTCTTGCGCCACATCAGGAATCCGGCCGCAGCGGCCGCGCCAAGGCCGAAACCACCAAGAACCCAGCCGATGGTTTGTACACCCCAACCGGTCTCATTGGCCAGTAGGGGCACTCCGGCCATAATCGGCCCGCTGAATCCAATCTCGGCGACAAATACGACGATCAGCAATGTCGTCAAGGTTGGGTAGCCGCGGATCAACCGGATTCCCGCTCTCAAGTCGGCCCACACCGACATCACAGGCCGGTTGGAGGTCGGTTCAGCATCGGATGCGTCCTGGCCTCGAGCGTCCTCCTCAGGGATGACCATCCGCGTGAGGGCCAAAAGCACGACCGAGACTGCGAACAACCAGGCGTTCACCCAGAACGCTGCGGCGGCACTTGCTACAACCAGCAGCCAGCTACCTAAAGGTGCGCCAGCGAATTCGGCGCCGCGCGCCACGATCGTCTTTGCGGCGACGAGGCGCGTGATGGAATGTCGAGCGACCAGGTATCGGGGGGCGGCATTGACGGCGGGCAGGAAAAAACCGTCGACTAGACCGAACATCACAGCCAGCGCGCCCAGCAGCAGTGGGCTGACGTGACCCCTAGCTACGACGACCGCAAACACGATCATGATCACGGTTCGCAGCAGGTCTGATGCGATGATGGTCGGTTTGGGGCCGAGTCGGTCGACGAAGACTCCCCCGATCAACAGCAGAGCGGCCTGAGGGATCGCACCTGCAACGAGAATCAAGCCGACATTCACCGGCGAAGTCGTCTGTACAGCGACCCAGGCCAGCGTGACCAGGTAAATGTGATTGCCGATCAGCGAGGTGGCTAGGCCGATAAGCCACCGCAATACGTGAGGCAACGCTCAGCTCCCCTCAGGCGAGGGGGAGTCCGTCACGATCTCCGAACCCGGAAGCGCACCGAGACCGGGTTCGAATTTCTTCGCTGGTACTCATGGCCATCACAACATGATGGCGCATGTACCCATTGTGGTTAAGAGGCCTGCCCGGCCCGGAAAGCGGGCGCTACTCCTCCCAGGGCAGCGGTTTGCCCTCCGCGACTGGAGCCACCGGAATGACTACGACTGGCCGATGCTGACGATGCGCCAGGTGGGCGGCGACCGAGCCGGTGAGGAACTGCTTCAATCCAGCTCGCACGCCACCGCGGCGGCTGCCGACCATGATCAACTCGACATCCAGGATGTCGGCGAGTCGAGTAAGCGCGTACGCGACGTCGCCCGCCAGTTCCCGAAAGGACAGGTCAATGGAGTCGTCAGCGACCGCCGTGCGCACTTGCGCCACCAGCCCTTGGTCGAAGTCGGTGTCCTTCAGTTCGGGCAGTTCTGGATCGAGTGGCAGCGAAACCACCGAGCCATCCGGGCGCTCCTCGACCACGTAACGTCCGGGATCGACGTGGGCACAGACCAGCGCGGCGCCGAAGACCCGCGCAAACCGTGCAGCATGGCGCAGTACCGTGTCGGGCTGACCATAGGTCACCCCCACCAGAATCCGGCGCTCTGCTTGATGTTCCGCCATCGCCTCACTCCCCGTGCTTCAAGTCCAGACCCTAGCGCCGGGAGTATCGGTGAGCCAGGTATCAACGCATTGCGGGACTGGTGTCGGAATACTCGCCCGCTTCCAGCGAGAGCAGTGCGGCTTTGATAGGCAACCCGCCGACGTAGCCGCCAAGCTTGCCGTCGCTGCGCAGCACTCGATGGCAGGGCACGATCACGGGTAGCGGATTGGTAGCGCAGGCGGTGCCCACTGCGCGTACGGCACGTGGATGACCGGTCGCTGCGGCAACCTGCGAATAGGTCTCGGTATGCCCGTAGTCGATCATCACAAGGCGTGCCAGCACCTCACGTCGGAATCCGTGAGCCAGCCGGAAATCCAAGGGCAGCACGAAATCTCGGCGGTCTCCGGCGAAGTACTCCGCCAATTGCCGGGCTACTTGATCAAGCCGGCGCGGCGCATACAGGATGCGTGGACTGACCCGCTCGGACAATGTCTGCAAGACTTGATCATGGTTCTCCAGCTGGTACGCGATGCGCACCAGGC
>DATCXA010000097.1:0-14410 GCA_036566085.1 Propionibacteriaceae bacterium | reverse complement strand
CCTCGATGGCCGCGCCCGCCTCATCGAGGTGGACGTGCACCTGGGCAATGGCTTGGTCACCCACGATCACGACGCTATGGCCGAGGTCTGACAACCGCTCCCGCAAGGCGTCCAGGTCTGAAGCTGGTGCCCCGCGGAGCGTGTACATGACCTCATATTCACCGCTGAGCTGCGGTGCCTGTGATTGCCTGTCCGCCGCTGGGGATGAATCAGACGTCAGCGGCTGGGCGGGCGTCCCGCCTAGAGTTTCGACCAGCACGTCAATGAGCAACAGGTACGCCTGGCCCCCCGCGTCCACTACTCCGGCTAAGGCGAGAACATCCAGCAGTTCCGGCGTGCGGGCCAGGCTGTCGCGGGCGCCGCGTTGAGCCGCTTTCGCTACCGCCAAAGCATCGTCACGATGACTGTCCGCCGCAGCCTCGGCTGCGCTTGCTGCATCGTCGGCCACGGTGAGGATAGTGCCCGCAACCGGCCGAGCGACAGCGCGTCGGGCGGCGACAGCTGCCAGCCGCAGGAGTGTAGCGACCATGGTGCCTCGCGGCATGGATTGCAAAGCCGGCAGGTCATATTCCAGCGCCCGGCAGACGCTGACCAACATCTCCGCCACGATTGCTCCGGAATTGCCGTGCGCACACAAGACGGCCGCTTGTACGGCGGAATCCGAGCTGGCCTGCTCGACTCGAGGAACGGCGTGCGTGATTCCGGTCAGCGTGAGCTTTAGGTTCGATCCGGTATCGGCGTCGGCCACCGGGAAGACGTTCATTGCGTTCAGTGCAGCTGCCGAATCGCTGATGACACTGGTCGCACGCCGCAGCCAACCGTCACAGCCCACCCACAGCGTGGGCGCCTGCTCCCCTAGTCGGGCTGACACGCCACAACAATATGGCAAGGGGGCGACCCCCCGAGGCGTGCAGGCACGCGACCACACCCTAATCCAAGACTCCCGGCGATTGGCCTGCGCTGGGCCTTGTCAGGTACTCTTTTCCGGTTGCCCAACTTTGGGCACCTCATCTGTGTCGACGTAATTTCTTGGGAGCGGATTCCAGTGGCTGCGGTATGCGACATATGCGGCAAGAGGCCCGGATTCGGCCACAACGTCCCCTGGTCAAAGAAGAAGACCAATCGGCGCTGGAACCCCAACATCCAGCGGGTGCACGCTGTCGTATCCGGTACCCCCAAGCGGCTGAACGTCTGCGCCTCTTGCATCAAGGCCGGCAAAGTCTCCCGCTGAGCTGGGCAGCGCTTTAGCAAGCTCTGGGTGCATTCCTCAGGCTTGAATCACAACGGGGATGATCATAGGTCGCCTGCGGTGGGTATCGCTCACCCACTTCCCAAGCTGCCGCCTAATCACCTGCTGCAGCCGGTAGGAGTCGTCAACACCCTCCTGCAATGCGGCCTCTAAGGCCGCAATGATCAGCGGCCGGACGTCATCGAATATCGCGTCATCCCCTACGAAGCCGCGGGCGTGGATATCTGGGCCACTCACGATTTGGGAAGAGTGGGTGTTGACCACCGCGATCACCGAGATGAAGCCCTCCTCACCGAGGATTCGCCGGTCGCTCAGTGACAGCTCCGAGATGTCGCCGATCGTGGTGCCGTCAACGAAGACATAGCCAGCGTCTACCTTGCCGACGATTGTTGCTTTCCCGCCCTCGAGGTCGATGACCATGCCATCCTCGGCGATGATCGTCCGTTCTTCGGGAACACCAGTCGCGATTGCCAAGTCACCGTTGGCGGTCAAGTGGCGGACCTCCCCATGCACAGGCATGACATTCCGGGGCCGGACGATGTTGTAGCAGAAGAGCAGCTCGCCCGCACTGGCGTGTCCGGACACATGGACGAGTGCGTTACCCCGGTGCACAACATGCACACCGAGTCGGGTCAAGCCGTTGATCACTCGATAGACCGCGCTTTCATTTCCGGGGATCATCGAGCTGGCCAGCACCACGGTGTCGCCGCGCTGTAGCTCGATTACCGGGTGTTCGCGGTTAGCCATGCGCGACAGCGCTGAGAGCGGCTCGCCTTGAGATCCGGTGGAGATGATCACGACATCCTCGGGTGGATAGTCGTCGATCTCGCGCTGGTCGATCAACGTATTGCGAGGAACTTTGAGGAAGCCGAGCTCCCGGGCGATGGTCATATTGCGCACCATGGAACGGCCTACATAGACGACCTTGCGCTGGTGGGCAACAGCCGCGTCGAGGACCTGCTGCACACGGTGTACGTGGGAGGCGAAACATGCCACTATCACCCGCTGCCGGCTGGCCTCGAAAACTCGCTCCAGAGCAGGGCTGATATCTCGCTCAGGCGTTGTGAAGCCGGGAACCTCCGCGTTGGTCGAGTCGATCATGAGCAGGTCTACACCCGCCTCACCCAGTCGGGCGAAGGCGCGCAGATCGGTCACTCGTCCGTCCAGCGGCAGCTGATCCATCTTGAAGTCGCCGGTATGCAGGATCACGCCAGCAGCAGTGCGTACGGCGACCGCCAGGGCATCGGGAATCGAGTGATTGACAGCGATGAACTCGCACTCGAACTTGCCAACGGCGATCTTGTCGCCGTCGGTAACCATGCGTTGCGGAACGTTCCGCAGTTGGTGTTCTCGCAGCTTCTCGGCGAGCAGGGCCAGCGTCAACTTCGAGCCGATGATCGGGATATCGGGCCGCTGGCGTAGCAGGTAGGGCACTGCGCCGATGTGGTCCTCATGGCCGTGGGTGAGCACCAGGCCGATGACGTCACCGAGCCGTTCGCTGATTGCGTCGAAGCCCGGCAAGATGAGGTCGACGCCAGGATGATCGTCTTCGGGGAACAGGACTCCGCAGTCGATGAGCAGCAGTTGGCCGTCAAACTCGACGACGGACATATTGCGGCCAACATCGCCAAGGCCGCCCAGTGGGACGATGCGCATTGCGTTTGGGGCCAGCAAGGGCGGGATCTGCAAACTACCGGCTGCCACGTGAGCAAAGGCTACAGGCCAGATACCATCGCGGCCGTGGGTGCAGCGTCTGGTGAACCAATCGCCGCTTCGGTACGCCTCGCGTGGCCCACCGAGGCGTCAAGCATTGCCGAGCTGCAACGGCGCTCGTGGGCCACTCAATGGCCGGCCGATCTTGCGGAGTTGATGCTCAGCTCCGTATCGCTCGCTCAGATGGACGAATCCTGGCGTATTGCCATTGAGCGACCGCCGGAGGCCAGCTTCCGAGTTCTCGTCGCAATCGACGGCGAGCGAGTCGTCGGTTTTGCCACAACGATGCCCAACCAAGATGACGATGCCGACCGTAGTAGAGAGGGTGCGATCGATCAGTTCGTGGTCGATCCGCCGGCTCAACACCAAGGACATGGCTCCCGGCTGCTGAATGCCTGTGCCGACACGCTCCGGGCCGACGGCTTCGTCCGAGCCGCCTGCTGGGTGAATGCAGCCGACGACAGGCTGCGGAGCTTTCTCACCGCTGCCGGTTGGGCTGCAGATGGTGCTACCCGGGAAATCGGAGCCGAGGATGAGTCCGCCCGCCTGAAACAGGTTCGGCTACACACAAGCCTCGAAGCTGCCTAAGGCCGACTCGCGAGGACGGCCCTCGTTGGGTCGACTCTCGCTAGGAAGTCACGGCCAAGTTGTCTCCTACCAGATCGACACGCACGCCATCCTCGGCCGCAGTGATCCTGGTGACCGTCATGCCGAGCGGCATCCCCTTGAGTGAGATTGGGTTGAGCAGGGCTGCCAACAATGCCTGAGAAGTGAACTCGGGCAGATTGACACCGGCAACCGAAATCCTTGCATCGCTCAGCGTCATGGTCTGCTCTTTGGCGTTGAGCCGTGGCGTGCCGCTGACGACGGCTTCGACCTCTCGGCGAAGAACTGTGGTCTTCATCACCAGCTCTACCCGGCCATCGCTGCTGTAGGTCATCGGTGCTTTAGCGAGCGCGGAGAGTTTGCCGTAGTCCAGCAAAGCGGTTCCCTCAGCGTGACTGATCTTCATCGTTTTGAACCAGTCGTCGGTCATCACATCAATCAGCACAAGATCGGCGTGCGCCAAGGTGAGGAGCGCTTCATTTGTCGTGCCGAGTTGATCAGCCACAATGTGGACCCGGTCAATCGAACGCGACGCGACTTGCGTGAGGAACGGAAAACCCTCGATGTCGACATGTGGTGGCTGGGGCGTTCCCAGCCGCGGCTGGAGCGCGGCTGCGGCCCTCTGCTCGGCGCGGTGCTGAGCAAACCGATCACCGAAATAAAGCGCAGCACCGAACAACGCAACGGCGAGAACGATGATCAAGACGGCGACCAGCGGGGAAGCCCGTCCAAGGCGAGGCCGCCGCAACCCGTTCACGTCATCCAATCCCAAGAATGGGTTCGATTCCCACCGTTAGCCCGGGCCTTGTGCTGATCGCGCGGATTGCAGCCAATACACCCGGCATGAACGAGACCCGATCGAGGGAATCATGACGGATGGTCAATGTCTCACCGTCGGCCCCGAACAACACCTCCTGATGCGCGACCAGACCGCGCAGCCTGACACCATGGACCCGGATCCCGTCGACCTGCGCACCTCGAGCCCCAGGAAGTTCCTGGACCGTTGCGTCCGGTGGCTGGGCGAGGGCAGCCGCGGTACGCGCGGCCGCAATCCTGCGAGCGGTGTTCGCTGCGGTGCCCGATGGGGCATCCGCCTTACCGGGATGGTGCAGCTCAATGACTTCGGCGCTCTCGTAGAACGGAGCTGCTTGCTCAGCGAAGCGCATCATCAGCACCGCTCCGATGGAGAAGTTGGGCGCCACCAAGACACCAACGTCCTCATGTTGGGCGAGACTCCTACGAAGCCGATCCAATCGCTCGTCGGTGAATCCGGTTGTGCCGACGACGGCGTTTATGTCGTGCTCGATACACCACGAAATGTTGTCCATCACCGCATCAGGGTCGGTGAAGTCGACTATTACCTCCGCGGCTTCAGCTGGCGCCCGGTCATCTCCCACATCGATTGCCGCAACAAGCTCCAGGTCGGGGGCACACTCCACGGCACGGCAGACTTCGGCGCCCATTCGGCCACGGGATCCGAACACTCCGACCCTGGTCATCCACGACCACCCTTCTGACGTGTCAATCTTCCACGAGACACCGTCAACCCGAGCTTTACCAGCGGGAAAGCGCCGACTCAATTCCCCGAGCCGCCACCCGAGCCCCGGCGACCGCGAGCGTCGGTGGGTGGCTGAACAGATTCGCTGCCTCGTCGCGTACCTCTTCGGCAGTCACCCGATCGAAGCGGCGCAGCAGTTCGCTCAGGGTGCGCTTGTCGCCGAGTATGGCGTTGATGCCCAAGCGGCTCATGCGACTGCCAGCGCCGTCGTAGGACAGCGCAGTCTGGCCGCGCATCTGCCCTTTGGCTCGAGCCAGCTCAGCCTCAGTGATGCCCTGCTCAGCCACGTCCGCAAGTGTTGCCCGCACGAGCTCGAGAATCGCCGCCAGCTTCCCCGGGGAGCACTGCCATTCCACGCTCCATAAACCAGCATCGGAATAGGCCGTCTCGCCGGCATCGATGGTGTAGGTCAGTCCACGCCGTTCGCGTACCTCGACGAACAACCGAGAGGCCATGCCGCCTCCGACAATGAGCGAGAGCAGGCCGAGCGGATAGCGCCGGGCGTCGAACGCTCCAGGGCTTGGAAACGCCAGGACGGCGCTGCATTGTTCCAGCGGCAGCCGGTGCATGATCAGCCCACCGCTGTCGCTGATCATTGTAGGAGCTGGCAGCGACAACTTCGTCGCCGCCGGCTGAGCATCAAGAACACCGAGCCGCTCAACCAAGCGGTCATGATCAACTTTGCCGGCCGCCGCGACCACCAGCGAGCTGGGACGATAGTGCCGTCTCCAGTGCTGCACGATGTGCGACCGGCTGAGGCCAGCAACAGAATCACGCGATCCGATCACTGGCCGCCCGAGCCCGGACTTGCCGAAGGTCGCGGCCGCTGCTGCTTCGGCGGCCAGCTCTGTCGGATCATCGGCGTGCATGGAGATCTCGTCCAAGATCACCGCACGCTCAGCGTCGATGTCTTCTGGCGTGATCAGCGAGTTGCTGATCATGTCGGTCAGAACGTCGAGAGCCACGTCAGCATCACTGTGCAGTACCCGGGCGTAGAAGCACGTGTGCTCCTTAGCCGTGTATGCGTTGAGTTCACCGCCCACCGACTCGATCGCGGCTGAGATCTGCTCAGCGGTACGCGTCGAGGTGCCCTTGAAGAGCAGGTGCTCCAGGAAGTGGGAGGCGCCGTGCAGCCGCTGTGTCTCCTGCCGCGACCCGACCGAGGCAAAGACTCCGAGGCAATAGGTGTTGGTGGAGCGGATGTCTTCGGTAACGACCTGGAGACCGCTCGGCAACACGGTGCGCCGCACGGCGCCATCCAACTGAGGAATTCGTCGGCCGGGATGGCTGCGGGGGACGAGAGGCATTGGTGTTGCTGAACGCTTAACCGCTACGCCGACACCGTCTCCTCGACCACAGGAATCAGCGACAGCTTGCCGCGATCATCGATCTCATTGATCTCTACCTGGACCTTCTGCCCGACACTGAGCACGTCTTCCACACTCTCAACTCGCTGTCCTCCGGAGAGCGGGCGCATCTTAGAGATGTGCAGCAGACCATCCTTGCCAGGCAGTAGAGAGATAAACGCGCCAAACGCGGTGATCTTGACGACCGTTCCGAGATAGCGCTCGCCCTTCTCCGGCGCCGTCGGATTGGCAATGGCGTTGATCATGGCGCGTGCGGCCTCGGCCTTGTCGCCGCTGTCCGCTCCGACATAGATCGTTCCGTCGTCCTCGATGGTGATCTCCGCGCCGGTGTCGTCCTGGATCTGGTTGATCACCTTTCCCTTCGGGCCAATTACCTCGCCGATCTTGTCCACCGGGATCTTCATAGTGATGATCCGCGGGGCGTAGATGCTCATCTCATCGGGGCCGTCAATGGCCTCGCGCATGACGTCGAGCAGTGTGTTGCGGGCGTCCTTGGCTTGGTTCAGTGCGTCGCCCAGGACCGAGGCTGGGACCCCGTCCAGCTTGGTGTCGAGCTGCAGTGCAGTGACGAAGTCGCGCGTGCCCGCCACCTTGAAATCCATGTCGCCGTACGCATCTTCGGCGCCGAGGATGTCGGTCAGCGCCACATAGCGCGTTTGACCCTCGACTGTGTCAGAGACCAAACCCATCGCGATGCCGGCAACCGGTGCTCGCAGCGGCACTCCGGCGTTAAGCAGTGCAAGAGTTGAGGCGCAAACCGAGCCCATCGATGTGGAGCCGTTTGAGCCGAGTGCCTCCGAGACCTGCCGGATCGCGTATGGGAACTCATCGCGGGTGGGCAGTACTGGCACCAGCGCCCTTTCCGCGAGGGCGCCGTGACCGATTTCGCGTCGTTTCGGGGAGCCGACGCGGCCAGTTTCACCGGTGGAGTAGGGCGGGAAGTTGTAATTGTGCATATAGCGCTTGGTGGTTTCCGGCGCGAGGGTGTCGAGCTTTTGCTCCATGCCCAGCATGTTCAGCGTCGAGACGCCGAGGATCTGGGTTTCACCACGCTGGAAGAGCGCCGATCCATGCACACGCGGTACCACGCCAACCTCGCAAGACAGAGTCCTGATATCGGTAACGCCGCGGCCGTCGATGCGGACCTTGTCGGTCAAGATCCGCTGCCTGACGAGCTTCTTGGTCAGCGCCCGGTATGCGCCGGTGATCTCCTTCTCGCGGCCCTCGAACTGAGGTGTCAGACGCTCGACAATCGAATTCTTGAGGTTGTCGGCGGCCTGCTCGCGGGAATGCTTGTCGGCGATTGACATGACCGCTGCCAATTCCGCAGTGGCCGTCTCAGCCACCGCGTCGTACACATCGTCGCCATAGTCGACAAAAACCGGGAACTCCGCCGTTGGCTTGGGAAACTTCGCTGCCAGCTCGACCTGGGCCTCACAAAGTGCGCGGATGAACGGCTTGGCAGCCTCCAGGCCGCTTGCCACAACACCCTCGGTGGGAGCCGTGTTGCCACTGCGGACGAGATCCCACGTGTGATCTGTCGACTCTGCCTCGACCATCGAGATCGCGACATCGCCGGCGGCAGTGACCCGACCGGCGACAACCATGTCGAATGTCGCATGCTCGAGCTGATCGACATCAGGGAACCCGATCCAGCGATCACCGATCAGTGCGACGCGTACGCCGCCAACTGGTCCAGTGAAAGGCAGACCGGCGAGCTGCGTCGAGAGTGAAGCCGCATTGATGGCGACCACGTCGTAGAGCTTGTTCGGGTTCAGTGCCATGACGGTGACGATGACCTGGACTTCATTGCGCAGGCCTTTGACGAAGCACGGACGCAACGGGCGGTCGATCAGCCGGCAGGTCAAGATCGCGCCCTCCGATGGACGGCCTTCCCGGCGGAAGAAAGAGCCGGGAATGCGACCAAGGGCATACATGCGTTCCTCGACGTCGACAGTGAGTGGGAAGAAGTCGAGCGCCTCGCGCGCCTTGCTCTGTGCAGTGGTGGCCGACAAGACCATGGTGTCGTCGTCTAGATAAACGGTCGCTGATCCGGCGGCTTGCCGGGCAAGCAGGCCCGACTCGAAACGGATGACATGGCGCCCAAACTCACCGTTGTCGATAACGGCTTCACTGAATTGAAGATCTGCTCCCTCCACGGGAATCCTTTCTGGGGTGCTGGCATACAGCCAGCGCCTAAACGTGGATCGCATCCGTACACAGGATGTGGCTCGACGTGGCACGAGAGTGTGTCCCGCGTCAGTCCCCGAGCTAATGGAGGGCCGGTCTTCGATCGAGGTCCGCGGGCCAGAGCGCGACGCTCCTCCCGAAAACCACTACCGAGGACCGAGTCACTCCTCGTCGAGCATCTGCGTCCCAGATGCGATCTCGAACGTGATGTGGATATTTAGTTGTCTTTATTTAGTTGTTCCTATTTAGTTTTTTTGCACTGTGACCGTCGGTCGCGCGAGCAGTGCTCAAAAAGCTCGTGCAGATCAGCGACGTAGGCCGAGGCGCTCGATGAGCGAGCGGTACCGCTCGATGTCCGTCTTTGCTACGTAGTTGAGCAGCCGACGGCGCTGGCCGACCAACAACATCAGGCCTCGCCTGCTGTGGTGGTCGTGCTTGTGCTCTTTGAGGTGTTCGGTGAGATGCGCTATCCGCTTGGTAAGGATTGCGACCTGGACCTCGGGGGAACCCGTGTCACCGTCGCTGGTGGCGTACTCGTCGATAATCTTCTTCTTGGTCTCAGCGTCGATCGACACTGGCGTTCTCCTCTCGGTTTCCCGCTGCGCGGCGCCCCCGATACCTCTTGGGATCTTTCACGCGGTGTGAGTGGGAGCTCTTGGCAATCCGCGGCCGGTCAAACGGCGCGGCTAATCTACCAGCGCTGTGCAGTACGCAGCGAATTTCAGCTTCGAGGCAGCCGCGTACGCGGACGCTCAGGCCGCATGTAGCAGATGCCGAGCCTGCTCGACGTCGGTGTGCATTTGCTTAATCAACGCTTCCTTCCCCGCATACTTCACTTGCCCGCGGAGTCTGGCATAGAAATCGATCGCAATCTCCACGTCGTAAAGCTCCAGGTCGTCCCGATCCAGGACGTAGGCCTCGACCCGACGGTCCACGCCATCGAAGGTGGGGTTGGTACCGACCGAGATAGCTGCCGGCCAGCGCGGTGCAGAGGGGATATCGAGTCTGGTAACCCACCCCGCGTAGACACCGTCTGCCGGCACTGCGAGACCCAGGGGCACCGGGACATTGGCCGTCGGGAAGCCCATCTCACGACCCCGGTGGTCGCCGCGTACCACGACCCCTGAAAACCGGAAGACGTTGTCGCTCAGCTCCCGGACTCGACCGAAATCGCCCTCGGCCACCGCATGCCGGATCAGCGTCGAAGAGCTCGGCTGGGTGCCGTCGGTAACCAATGTCACCGCCTGAACCTTGAATTCCCCTGCTCCAAGCTCGGCCAACGTCGAAACATCGCCAGACGCTCGGAATCCAAAGCGGAAGTTCTCCCCTACAACGATCCGCGCTGGATGCAACGGGCGGATCACGGCGTCGACAAATTGCGCTGGACTCCAGCTTGCGACCTCGGGACTGAAATGAACAACCACGATGTCATCGACACCAGCGTTGCGCAGCAACTCCTTGCGACGCTCCAATGTTGTTAGCAGGGGAGGTGCATGATCGGGTCGGACTACTGACATGGGATGCGGCCAGAAGGTTACGGCGACGACGCGAGCTCCTGGCTCGGACTCACGCGCCAAGTGGATGAGTTCGACGTGTCCGCGATGAACTCCGTCGAAGTTGCCAATCACTACAACAGTCGGCGTACTCATCTCAGTGACCCTCCTGGCCTACCACTCTGGCGGCCTCAAATAGTTAAGCAGAGAGCCGGCCGCGGCCGCGTTATCCAAAACAACACAACTACGCCCAGAGGACACTCCGACAAAGGTGAATTATGGAAGACTGCTCCAGCACGCGCAGGCATTTATTCTCGGGGGGGACAGTGAGGCGTCTTACTAAGGCTGTGCTGGGCGGACTTGCGGGATCGGCGCTCGTTCTCGGCGGAACCCAGGCCGCGAGCGCAGCTTTGGAGGCAAAGTTCTCATTCCGCGACGCTCTAACGGATCTGCTGGAAGCGCCGGGACCTTTCGACTCGGCCAAAGCGAAGATCACAGTCGCGGAGAGCACGAATGGCAGCACCACCTTCCGCATCCACGTCAGGGGAATTGGACCTTCCGCCGTACCAGAAGGCGGTTACGGCGCTCACCTTCACGTCAATTCGTGCGATGACCCGGCAGGTCCGGGTGGGCACTATCAGAACAACCCCACAGCGGGGGCCAACCGTACGAATGAGGTCTGGTTCGATCTAGTGCCTGATGAAGACGGCGTGGCTAAGGACCAGACCACAGTGGCGTTTGTCCCCCTAGATGTTGACGGCAAGATGTCCGTGGTCATCCACGTAGGCAATGCACTCACTGGCGGGACTAAGCAAGCATGCTTCCCGCTGTCGGTACCGCAATGGATTCCGGCCGCCACTGAATAGGCGGCTAAGCGAACACGGCCTCGGCAACAGCATCCGGTCCTTCCTGACGATAAAGGGCCAGAAAATCGCCGGCCTGCGTTACTAGGGCGGTAGTTGAGTTTGGCAACACCAGATCAGTTAGCCGGCGACCATTGCGGATATGGCTGGCCTCTGCATCAGTGACTACGAGTGTGGTGAAGTTTTCCCGAATGACACCAGTCAGCGGCACGATATGCAGCCCTTTTTCGGCCTCTTCTAGGGTCTGGGCTTCGTCGAGGTCGAATGCCCCGACTCTGGTACGCCGCAGTCTCGTGAGATGGCCGCCTACCCCAAGGGCGGCTCCAAGATCACGGGCCAGCGCCCGCACATACGTTCCGGTGGAACAGTCGACCTGGACGTCAAGATCGAGCACCTGCACCGCGCCCACCTCTGCGGCGCGCCTGGCAACCGCCGCGAATCGCGATATCCGAACTGGTCGCGGTGTCAGATTGACGACCTCGCCCCCTCGCACTCGCTTGTAGGAGCGTACGCCGTTGATCTTGATTGCCGAGACCGCCGATGGGATCTGAAGAATCTCGCCCCGCAAGGCGGCCATGGCACGCTCAATGTCCTGCTCATCCAAGCCGGCAGCACCGATACCTGCGGTGATTTCGCCCTCGGCATCATCGGTGATGGTCGCAATCCCGAGCCGAATAGTGGCTTCATATGCCTTTTCTGACAACGCGAGGTACCCGAGGAGGCGGGTGGCTTTCTCTATTCCAACGATCAGCACCCCTGTAGCCATGGGATCCAACGTGCCGGCGTGCCCGACTTTGCGGGTGCCCGCGAGTCGCCGGATCTTGGCAATGACCTGGTGTGATGTCCAACCGGCCGGCTTGTCGATGACGACAACCCCAGATTGTGTTTGGTTGGCGTCAGGCGGACTCGTCGCCATCGCGCTCTGGGCGTTCCTCAACAACCTCATCGTGCTTGTACGGGTCGGCCTCTCCCGCGTACACCGCCCCAGCAGCCTGCTCGGCAACCTTCGCATCGATCGACCTGGCCTGAGCCAGCAGGTCGTCGATCTGCCGGGCGTTCTCCGGTACGGCGTCGGGCACGAATGTCAAGGTAGGAGTGAATTTCAAGCCGAGTTGCTTGCCGACTTGAGCGCGAATGAGGCCCGTCGCCGATCGCAGCGCAGCTGCTGTCGCAGCTTGCTCCACATCGGTGCCCAGCACGGTATAGAACACCGTGGCGTCATGAGTGTCACCGGTGAGCCGTACATCAGTCACCGTCACAAAACCGAGCCGGGGATCTTTGATCCGCCGCTCCAGCATCTCGGCAACGATCACCTTGATCTGGTCAGCCAGCTTCATCACGCGTGGCGAGCCCATCCGATCCTCCCTCACGCCCACTTGCCAGAACCCAGTTGAGCTCTAGGTCAACCCGGTTCTGACAAGTCGGCGCTTGCAGCGACTACGAGCGGGGCTTCTCCCGGAGCTCGTACGTCTCGATGATGTCGTCGATCTTGATGTCGGAGTAATTGGCGAGCGTCATGCCGCACTCAAACCCTTCACGCACCTCGGTCACATCATCCTTCTCGCGCCGCAGCGAGGCGATGGTGCTCTCGGTAATGACCACGCCCTCCCGAAGCAGACGCGCCTTGGCGTTGCGACGGATCGTGCCGCTGATGACCATACAGCCAGCAATGATCCCCGCCTTGGACGAGCGGAAGATCTCCCGGATCTCTGCCTGACCGAGGACGGCCTCCTCGTAAATCGGCTTCAGCATGCCCTTCAGCGCAGCCTCGATCTCATCGATCGCTGCGTAGATCACCGAGTAGTAGCGGATGTCCACACCTTCGCGATCGGCGAGCTCGGACGCCTTGCCCTGCGGCCGCACGTTGAAGCCGACAATGACAGCGTCCGATGCAGCAGCGAGCGAGACGTTCGTCTCGGTGATCGCACCGACACCACGGTCGATGACCCGCAGGCTGACCTCGTCGCCGACGTCGATCTTGGACAGCGCGTCCTCCAACGCCTCCACCGAGCCAGCACCGTCACCCTTGAGGATGAGCCGCAGTTCCTGGGTCTCGCCCTTTTCGAGTTGCTCGAAGAGCTGATCGAGGGTCTTCCGGCGAGTGCCAGCCGCCTGAGCAGCCATCCGCAAGCGTGCTGCCCGCCGTTCGGCGATTTGTCGCGCCCTGCGGTCATCATCGACGACGAGGAAGCTGTCGCCAGCACCCGGTACGGCCGTCAGACCGAGCACCTGGACCGGGAAGGACGGCGGAGCCTCGGTGACGTTGTCGCCATGATCATCGAGCAGAGCTCGTACCCGACCGTGGGCCGGGCCAGCGACGATCGAGTCGCCTACCTGCAGAGTGCCGCGTTGCACCAGGACGGTGGCCACCGGTCCCCGGCCCTTGTCCAGGTGCGCCTCGATAGCGACGCCCTGAGCATCCATGTCGGGATTGGCTCGCAGGTCCAGTGCCGCATCGGCTGTAAGGATGACCGCCTCCAGCAGCGAGTCCAGGCCTTGACCGGTGACCGCTGAGACATCGACGAACATGGTCTCGCCGCCGTAATCCTCTGGCACCAGGCCGTACTCGGTCAGCTGTCCCCGTACCTTTGTCGGGTCGGCACCGACCTTGTCGATCTTGTTCACTGCAACGACTACAGGGACTTCGGCTGCCAAGGCGTGGTTCAACGCCTCAATTGTTTGTGGCATTACGCCGTCGTCTGCAGCGACAACCAGCACTGCGATATCGGTCGACTTAGCGCCTCGGGCACGCATTGCCGTGAAGGCCTCGTGACCTGGGGTGTCGATGAAGGTGATCTTGCGTTCCTCACCGTCAACCTCGGTGGAGACCTGGTAGGCACCGATAGCCTGCGTTATGCCACCTGCCTCGCGGGCCACCACATTGGTCTTGCGGATCGCGTCGAGCAGCTTGGTCTTGCCATGATCAACGTGGCCCATCACCGTGACCACTGGAGGCCGAGCCGCGAGATCTTCCTCGCCTCCGGTGTTCTCGCCGAACTCGATGTCGAAGCTCTCCAGCAGCTCGCGATCCTCGTCCTCGGGTGAAACCACCTCGATGTCGTAGTTGAGCTCAGCACCGAGCACTTGCAGCGTGTCGTCGCTCACCGACTGGGTCGCAGTCACCATCTCGCCAAGATGGAACAGCACCTGAACGAGGGACGCCGCATCTGCGCCGATCTTCTCTGCCAGGTCGGTCAGTGATGCGCCCCGGGCGAGCCGGACCTTCTGGCCGTCGCCCTGCTTGACGCGGATGCCACCAATCGATGGCGCCTCCATCTGGTCAAACTCTTGACGGCGCTGCTTCTTCGACTTACGGCCACGGCGGGTCGGGCCGCCGGCTCGACCGAACGCACCCTGGGTGCCACCACGGC
>DATCXA010000080.1:0-2570 GCA_036566085.1 Propionibacteriaceae bacterium | reverse complement strand
AAGGCACCCAGGGCACCTCTCGTGCAGATCTCGGTGGAGGTCACCTGCTGATCTAATGACCGCAAAGGACCGAGTAATCGACGGCAGGTCTCCCCGAGCCTGCAAGTAGCGGGGGCAACCTTGGGGCCGATCGGCCCAAGGGCCGGTCCGGTTATACAGGAAGTGTAAAAAAAGGGCCGACTGGGTGACTCTTCGGTGCCGCAGTGCGAATCGGTTAAAGCTGCCACAAGTTCGCAGGCTTCGGCATGGGCTCGCCGACGAGCCCTACGCCTCAGTGCTGGTTTTTCGAGATCCCGACAACATCCAATTGGAACTCTTCGCTCCCGCCAGTCACGAGCACTAGCCGTAGGAGAACTGCTCGCGGCGGTGCAACCTCGAAGCGGCTGCATGTGCTCCGGGTGGCGCTCGAGCCTGCCCACCCCGAAATCCGGACCTATTCGGACCCGCTGCAGCGGCTAGGCTCAAACGCCAAGGACGCCAAATCAGATACCAACTTCCGGACCTGATAACTGATTCGCCGAGTCGACGTTTGTGCGAAGGGGAGATTGGATGGCTAGGCAGGTGCTCGTGACAGGAGCCACGGGTTTCGTCGGCTCCCACCTCACTGAGGCGCTCGACGCCCAGGGCTATTCAGTGCTCGCTATGACCCGACACCCAGATACGTACTCCGGCGCGGGTAAGCCCATCTTCGGTGATGTCCACGAACCTGCCAGTCTCAGCCTGGCGCTCGCTGACGCCGACGCCGCCTATTACCTGGTGCACTCGCTGTCGCAGCCTGACTTTGCCGAGAAAGACGCCGAGGCTGCCCTCGCATTCGGAAGGGCGGCAGCGGATGCAGGTCTCGAACGGGTGATCTATCTCGGCGGCCTGGGCCGCGATGATGCGGACTTGTCCGCTCATCTGAAGTCCAGGCGAGAGGTTGAGCACCTGCTGGCGAGCGGTGGCGTCGCTGTCACTGTGCTCAGGGCCGCTATCGTCATCGGGCACGGCAGCATTTCCTGGGAGATCACGCGGCAGCTCGTCGCCCATCTTCCAGCGATGGTCGTGCCGAAATGGGCAACCACCCGCACGCAGCCGATTGCGTTGTCGGATGTCATTCGCTACCTCATCGGGGTCCTTGAGCCCGAGGAGGCCAAAGGAGGCATCTTCGAGATCGGTGGGCCTGATGTTCTGACGTACGCCGAGATGATGCGGCGGGTGGCCCATCTGCATCACCACCGCCCACTGCCAATGTTGGCGGTGCCGCTGCTGACTCCTCGGCTGTCCTCTTACTGGTTGGCACTGGTGACCGACGTCGACACTGCAACCGCCCGGAATCTCGTTGACTCCATGAGTAATGAGGTCGTCGTCACAGACCACACGATCGCCAAGATCGTCCCGGGAATGCCCCTAGGTTATGACGACGCGGTGAGAGAGGCGTTCCGACAGCGGGCCGCCGCCCAAACAAGATCGTGACTATCGGCCCACGGGAGATGATCGGGCGAGCGATTTGCATCGTCCGTCCGGTATTGATCGATAAGGTCGAACGAGACCACCGGCAGTCCGACGCGGCGTTCCTGCGCCGTCGGATCGTTGTTGCGATCACACTGGCGCTCGGCGCCACTCTCTTGGGCATTTCCTTCTCTGTGCGGCAGGGAGATCCGGCCTTCTACCCATTGACCTTCGGTTTGGCCGCAACTTGGACGCTCGGCAGCGTGCTGTCCGGCCCACTACACCTAGGGCACATCCAGCTAGCCGGCAGGCTGCGGCGTCCGACTATCACTCCCATCGCGGTGGGACTCCTGCTCGCCGCGATCTTTGTGATGGGTGCACTCATTGTTCGTACGATCCCCTCACTGGTCAGGCTCGCCGAAGACGTGCTCGGCTACGCCAGATTGGGAAATCTCTGGATCATCTGCGTGATCACGCTGGTCAACGGCATCGCCGAGGAGCTGTTTTTCAGGGGCGCGCTTTTTGCCGCCATCGGCGTGCGACACGCGGTGTTGATATCCACGGTTCTCTATGTCTTGGCAACTGTTGCCGGTGGCAATCTCGTTCTGGTATTCACGGCTGCTGTCCTTGGAACGGTGGTGGGCCTGGAGCGCCGAGCCTCCGGCGGCATACTGGCGCCCATTCTCACCCACGTCACATGGTCGCTCAGCATGCTGTTCGTCCTGCCGCCGCTCTTCGCCGCTGCAGCCTGAGTGCCGAACGCTGGCGCGGGGGCATCCGGCGTCTAGCGGATGGGAGAAACCCGCCCCGCGGTCGGGGTGTCTGCCAGCTAGGTCTGCAAGCTCTAATCCGCAATCGTGAGATCGGGTCAACAATGGCCTAAAGACAGAGAGGTTGCGATGTCTTTGATCCGTCGACATCCCGTGATCACCTTCTTTCTCCTCGCCTACGTATTCAGCTGGGGCGCCATTCCTTGGCAAAGCTTCTTCGCTCCTGGAGTGCTGGTGGCAGCGCTGATCGTCGTCCCCTTAACCGAAGGCGTCGCCGGGCTCCGCGCGATGGGGTTGCGGTTAATCCGCTGGCGCGTCAGCTGGATCTGGTACGTGCTCGCGGTCGCCGTTCCTATGGCGGTGAAGTTC
>DATCXA010000077.1:0-6939 GCA_036566085.1 Propionibacteriaceae bacterium | reverse complement strand
AGCCGTATCGCCCACTGTTAGACGACACGGTCAGCCGGCTTGGCGCATACCATCCGCTATTCGTCGGTGATCGGCTCGACACCGATATCGCCGGGGCGGTGAACGCGGGCCTGGACAGCATGCTGGTTCTCTCAGGCTCGCATCGCGCTGAACAGCTGTTCAGCGCAACACCGGGCGAACGGCCAACCTATGTTGGAGAAGATCTGCGTGCATTGCTTCGGCCGCCGTTGGACCTCAGCCAGTCCGATGGGAAATTTCGCTGCGGTGCGGCGACAGCTTCGGCAGCCGAGGGCACCCTCATCATCCACCGCAATGGCGCCGCGGCGGTCGAAGCGATCTGGGCGACAGCGCACGCAGCGTGGTGGGGTGCTGATCATGGACTGGTGTTCGACCTGCGTGACGCGCTAGCGCAGCTCAACAGATAGTGATCACCTAGTTGCCGCTGCGGTAGCGTGGCACTGCGGCGCTCCCTTTGCCGACACTTCTCAGTACACGGTAGAAAGGCGTCAACATGACTGATGCGTTTCAGGCTTATATCAACATGGTGACCGGCGTCACCAAGACCACTCAGGCAAAGGCTGCCGCCACAGCTCGGGCGATGGTGAAGCAGGCCGGCTTGGAAGATGTGGCGACGGAGGCCAGCGAGCGAGTCACCAAACTGGCCGAAGAGATCATGAATGCCAGTCGCACCAACCGGGAGCTGCTCCAGCACTTCGTGACCACTGAGGTCGACAAGGCGGCGGCGCGGCTTGGCTTCGCGCGAGCCGAGGAGGTTGATGCGCTGCGTGAGGAGATTGCATCGTTGCGGACACAGCTCAATGAGGCGACGATGCGCGTCGAAAAAAGGGCGGCAACGAAAATGGCTGCGAAGAAGGCACCGGCCAGAAAGACTACGGCAACAATGACGGCCACCAAGAAGTCAACAGCGACGAAGTCTCCTGGTCGGAAACCGCCGCGCAAGAAGGCGGCAACTGCTGAGCGCTCGTCGTAGCCGGAGTAAGACGTGACTGAGCGAGACGATAATCAGCTCAACGAGTCGGATCCGACGCCGAGCCGCCCTGATACCGGGGACCCCGCTGTCGATCATGCACTTCGTGGGCTCGAAGATCTGGACTCCGCTCCGCTTGCCGAGCATCACGATCGGCTCGCCAGAGTTCACGAGGTGCTGCAGGAGGCACTGGATCGAACCGATGACAGCCGAGAACGAGCGCCTTGATCGCGAGCTGGTGAGGCGCGGGCTGGCCCGATCGCGTAGTCACGCTCAGGCCATGATCAATGCGGGCGAGGTCCTTGTCGACGGCTCAGTTGTCGAGCGGCCGGACGGCCGGGTAACTGCGTCAGCGGCCATTGAGGCTCCAAGTGATCACTATGTGTCACGCGCTGCCCACAAGCTGATTGCCGCATTAGACGATCTTCAACTCAGCGTTGCGGGTCGTGCTCTCGATGCCGGCGCCTCAACCGGCGGTTTCACTCAAGTTCTTTTGGAGCGTGGTTGCCAGCAAGTCATCGCGGTAGATGTTGGCAGCGGTCAATTGGCCCTCGGTCTATGCTCCGATCCTCGGGTCCGGCTGCTCGAGCATACAAACCTCCGCGCTCTTGAACTCGACCATGTCGGGGGAGTTCCAGTTGACCTGGTCGTCGCAGATGTCTCATTCATCTCGCTGACGCTGCTGATCGGTCCACTTGTCGGGGTGGTCCGAGATGATGGCTGGCTGCTGTTGCTCGTCAAGCCTCAGTTCGAGGTGGGCCGTGAGCTGTTGGGCAGGGACGGTGTGGTCCGGACTCCGGCACATCAGCGCCAAGCCATCGCGAACGTGATCAAATCGGCCGGCGAGTACGGCTGGCACTGCCTGGCCGCGGTTCCCAGCAGACTCCCAGGCGCGTCTGGCAATCGCGAGTTCTTCGTGCTCTTACGCCGAACCGAGTCTGTGCCCGACCTCGACTTGACTGGCCTTGTCCAAACATGACGAGACTTCTGCGCCCCGACGTCCGTGGGTCGCCGCCTACTGCTGAATATGCTGTGGCAGGTGACCAAGGCATCAGCCCAGAGTGAGGGTCAGCCGGGCAACGTGAACGCAGATTCGGCGCGCCGAGTTGCGGTGCTTACGCATATGGGTCGCCCGGCTGCGATCGCTGCAGCGACCCGGTTGGTCGAAGGGCTGAGTGCGGCCGGCATCGTCTCAGCACTGCCTGCCGGTGACCTGCCCGCACTGGACGACCGGTTTGCGGATGCCGTGATGCCGCTCTCCAAGCCTGTCAAGCCTGAGGACGGGATTGAGCTAATGCTGGTGCTCGGCGGCGACGGCACCATCCTGCGTGGTGCCGAGTGGGTTCTGGACAGCGAGATTCCGCTTCTCGGGGTCAATCTGGGACATGTCGGTTTCCTGGCCGAGGCCGAATCCTCTGAGATCGACAGCATCGTCGCCCGCGTGGTGGAGCGCTCATACACCGTCGAGGAACGATTCACCATCGACATCACGCTGCGCGACTCCAAGACTTTCCAGCCGGCATGGTCCTCCTACGCCATCAACGAGGTGTCGATCGAGAAAGCCGCCCGGGAGCGGATGCTCGAGGTGTTAGTGGAAATCGATGGCCGGCCATTGTCGCGATGGGCCTGCGACGGCATGCTGGTTGCCACGCCCACTGGCTCAACGGCGTACGCCTTCTCCGCCGGTGGCCCGGTGCTCTGGCCGGGTGTAGAAGCACTTCTGGTTGTACCGCTCAGCGCCCACGCCCTTTTCGCCCGGCCGCTCGTGCTCAGCCCGAGCTCGACAGTGGTGGTCGAAGTGCTCGATGTTTCACAGACGCACGGCGTCGTCTGGTGTGACGGCCGCCGGTCGGTCGAATTGCTGGCGGGTATGGAGATCGAGGTGGTCCGCGGACGGCAACGTCTCCGGCTGGCGCGCTTATCCGAGGCGCCCTTCACCGACCGCTTGGTTCACAAGTTCGGTCTCCGGGTGGAAGGTTGGCGTGGAGCAGCTGATCCAGCCATCACCATGATCGACACGTCTGCATGATCACAGAGCTTCGCATCGCTGATCTCGGCGTGATCAACGATGCGACGATCAACCTGCATCCTGGTCTTACGGTGGTCACTGGGGAGACCGGTGCGGGCAAGACCATGATCGTCACTGGGCTGGGTTTGCTGCTCGGCGGCCGCGCGGATCCGCGCTCAGTTCGTCGTGGCTCAGAGCGGGCTCGGGTGGAGGGCCGGTTCAAGATCGGAAATGCCGAGCTGCTGCAACAAGTGAAGGCGGTCGGCGGAGAGCTGGACGATGACGAGCTGATCGTGGCGCGTCATGTGACAGCAGCGGGCCGCTCTCGGGCGTATCTAGGCGGTGCTCAGGTGCCGGCCAATGTCTGTGCCGCGCTGACTGCGACGCTGGTGAAGATCCACGGGCAGGCGGAGCAGGAACGTCTTACTGAGGCCGATCGGCAGCGCGAACTGCTCGATCGATTTGCCGGCACCCCCGTACTCGAACCGCTTGCCAAGTACTCGACTCTGTGGGCTGAGGAGCGCGGCGCACAGGCTGAACTTGCACAACTACGCAAACAAGCCCAGAGCCGAGCTCGCGAAATTGACCTGCTGAAGTTCGGCCTGCAGGAAATCGAGCGGATCGGACCTGCTCCGGGTGAAGACATTGCGCTTGCCGCCGATGCTGTCCGGCTGCAGTCGGCCGACGATCTTCGCGATTCCGCGCAGTCGGCCGTTCATGCACTTGCTGGCCCTGAGGATGAGGCAGGCGGCGCATTGGCCATGCTGTACGCGGCCCGCAAGGCCTTTGAATCGGCAGCCTCGCAGGATCCCGCGGCCGCTCAGCTGGCTGATCGATTGGCGGAAGCGAGTTACCAGCTGACCGATCTGACAGCCGACCTGGCGCGCTACCTGGACAGCCTGGAGAGCCAACCCGGGCGGCTGGAGCACATCGCCGAACGTCGAGCTCAGCTCAGTACGCTCACCCGGAAGTACGGGACGACATGCGATGAGGTGTTGCAATGGGCCACGGAGTCGGCAGTTCGACTCACCGACCTGGAGCAAAGCGACGAGCGCATCGCCATCCTGGAGACGCGGATCGAGGAGCTCAAAACCGAGCTCACCTCACTGGCGGCCGACATCAGCACTGCGCGACGCGACGCCGCAACCAGATTCACTGAGCTGGTGCTCCCTGAACTCGCCGCGCTCGCAATGCTCCATGCCCGGCTGGACTTCGAGGTCAGCAGTACCGATCTTGGGTCCTCGGGTGCTGACCGGATTGACCTGGTATTTGCCGCTAATCCTGGCAGCGAGCTGCGCAGTCTGGGCCGGGTGGCATCCGGCGGGGAGCTTTCGCGTGTCCGCCTGGCTCTGGAGGTCGTATTGGCAGCCGGTCAAGACGCGGTCACGCTGGTCTTTGATGAGGTTGACGCTGGTGTGGGCGGCAAGGTTGCCGTGGAGGTCGGTCGCCGTCTGGCCCGGCTCTCTCGACACACCCAAGTTGTCGTGGTGACTCATCTTGCCCAAGTCGCGGCTTTCGCGGACCGGCATTACGTGGTGGTCAAAGCCGACGACGGGCAGGTCACCACTAGCGGTGTGGTCCAGGTTGCCGATGAGGATCGGGCAATCGAGCTGGCCCGCATGATGGCTGGCCTCGATACCACAGAGTCGGCCCTGGCTCACGCCGGCGAGCTCGTGGAGCTCGCCGCCTCGGCGCGAGCGTCGGTAATCGCGCCCCGATGAATGGAGGATCGATGAGCGGACCCGGTTCGCGAGCTCAGTCAGTCGGGGCTCGAGCGTAGGGTCTGCGAAGAGGGACGACATCATCGGATTCAAGGCGCGATGCGCGAGCGCCGCCCAAACGAGGGGCGCGAGCGTCGGTAATCGCGCTCCGATGAATGGAGGATCGATGAGCGGACCGGGCTCGCGAGCTCAGTCAGTCGGGGCTCTAGCGTAGGGTCTGCGAAGAGGGACGACATCATCGGATTCAAGGCGCGATGCGCGAGCGCCGTAAGAATCGCGCGAGTGTCGGGAATCGTCGGCTCAGTCTCATAAGGCTCTCATCCGTGGCTGCGTAGCTTTCGCTGCATGCGGGTGCTCGTCGTTGAGGATGACGTACGGATGGCCGCCGCGATCAGGCGCGGATTGCGCAGTGTGAACGCCGTCGGGGACGTCGTCGCGACATCAAGTGGTGCCTACACCATGCTTGCGGACCGGCCGTACGACGTCATCGTGCTCGACGTGATGCTGCCGGATGCGGATGGTTTCGTGACCTGTCGACGACTTCGCAGCGCCGGCAACTGGACACCGATCATCATGCTCACCGGCAGCGCCGGGAACGATGACCGAATTCGCGGGCTGGACGCCGGCGCCGACGACTATCTCACCAAACCATTCGCCTTCGGCGAATTGCTTATCCGGCTGCGTGCTCTCGCCCGTCGTGATCCTCCTGACCGGTCTGCGATCATTACGGTTGGCTCGCTGCGTCTCGACCCCGCGTCGGCCCAGGTATGGCGAGGCGAGCAGGAGATTCGGTTATCCGGTCGCGAGTTCGCACTCCTCGAGGCCTTCATGCGCAGCCCTGGCCAGGTTCTCGGTCACAACCAGCTGCTGGACGCGGCTTGGGACATCGGCCACGAGTATCGCTCCAATGTGATCGAGGTGTACATCCGATACCTCAGGGAGAAGATTGACCGCCCGTTCGGCGTACGGTCGCTGGAGACCGTACGCGGTCTCGGTTACCGCCTCCGACCTGACGGCGGCGGATGAGGCATCCCAGACCTGGCATTTAGAGCCACCCATCCGAAGCTCGCGGCTGAGCCCACGCTGCAGGGGTGGAAGGATGGACGCCGAGATGCGACTTCCCACACTGCTGCGCAAGCGCGGAACACCCACCGAAATCGGCGGTGTCGTGCGCCTGGATCGGCGTACCAAGAGCCTCACCAAACGGCTGGCCCCAGGCGAGATCGCGATCATTCATCACAGCGATCTGGATCGGGTCAGCGCAGAAGCGTTGGTGGAGGCCGGCGCTGCGGCGGTAGTGAATGCGGTGTCATCGGTCTCGGGCCGCTATCCCAACCTCGGCCCGGGGATCCTGCTCGAGGCCGGGATTCCGCTCATCGACAACGTCGGTGACCAGGTCTTCAGTCGCGTCCACGAGGGCGACCGGCTGACGCTGGACGGCGGCAAACTGATCGACGCCTCAGGGCATGCGGTCGCCGAAGGAACTGTTTATACGACCGAGATTCTCGAGGATCACCTCGAATATGCCCGCAGCGGCCTTTCCGATCAGATCGAGGCTTTCGCCGATAACACGATGACGTACCTGCGGGTGGAAAAGGAGCTCCTACTCGAGGGTGTTGGTGTGCCCGATGTGGCGGCTGAGATAGAGGGCCGTCATGTTTTGATCGTGGTACGTGGATACGACTACCGCGGCGACCTCGCGGCCCTCCGGCCATACATCTCGGAGTATCGGCCGCTATTGATGGGGGTAGATGGCGGCGCCGATGCGCTGATCGAGGCCGGTTACAAGCCGGACATGATCATCGGCGACATGGATTCCTGTTCTGACGAGACTCTGAGGTCCGGAGCGGAACTCGTTGTACACGCCTACCACGACGGTCGCGCGCCCGGGCTGGAGCGAATCGAGAAGCTTGGGCTGCGCGCGGTGGTCTTCCCTGCCCTGGGCACCAGCGAGGACGCGGCCATGCTGCTCGCAGACTCCAAGGGCGCAAGCTTGATCGTGGCTGTGGGAACGCACGCCTCGCTGGTTGAGTTCTTGGATAAAGGAAGGGCGGGGATGGCGTCCACATTCCTGACCCGGTTGCGGGTCGGGCCCAAGTTGGTCGATGCCAAGGGCGTTTCGCGGATCTACCGCAGCCAGATCAAAACCTGGCACCTGATGTTGTTCGTGCTCTCCGGCATCATTGCGCTCCTCACCGCGCTGTTGTTCACCGACGTGGGCT
>DATCXA010000075.1:0-7122 GCA_036566085.1 Propionibacteriaceae bacterium | reverse complement strand
CTACCGCGAGCCCCCAGCCAAGTTCGGAGCTCGGGGTGGCAACCGCGACCAGCGACTCCTGGATGACGCCTTCCTCATAAGCGCGCTGCACTCGTTGCTGGCTGAGCGCGGCGAAGGCGTCGGCGCGATTCTTCGTAATAGCGGGAAAACGATCATGAAGGTTTTCTGCGGTCGATCCCATGATCAACGCCGACTGGTCGACCAGCTGTTCAGCAACAATCCTGGGATTAGGGTCGATGCCTTGTCCCATCGGATGCCGGCCCATGTGCTCCACACCGCCGGCGATCGCGACATCGTAGGCTCCGAAGGCGATTCCGGAGGCCGTTGTGGTTACCGCCGTCATTGCGCCTGCGCACATTCGGTCGATCGCGAAGCCCGGCACCGTACGCGGCAGTCCGGCAAGCAGGGCGGCCGTTCGTCCGATGGTCAGGCCTTGATCGCCGATTTGTGAGGTTGCTGCAATGGCCACATCGTCGATGCGATCGGGCGGCAATTCGGGGTGCCGCCTTAACAACTCGCGGATGCAGTCGACGATGAGATCATCGGCCCGAGTGTCGGCGTACATGGAGCCGGCCTTACCGAATGGCGTACGCACGCCGTCTACAAAGACGACGTCTCTCAGTTGGCGGGGCATATCGGCATATTACTCACCAGTAACAATCATGGCCTTCGTGATTGCTGCGACAGTCAGCTCGCGTTGCCAGGGCCGCGTCCCCAGACTGGTCAACGCCTGGTCGACCGACTCCTCGGTCAAGGGAGAAGGCGGGCGCCACGCCAGACGGCGTAGATGATCCGGCGTGATGAGGTTCTCCGTTGGCAACTCGTAGCGTTCTGCGATTGTCAGCAGCGCCGCCCGCACCGCTGCCAGCCGCGCGGCAGCACCTGGGTTTTTCGCAGGCCACATTCGCGACTGTGGAGGCCCATCGTTGGGAATGTGCATCGGAGGCAGAGCACTGTCAGGCATCTCTGCCACCACGTCGAGTGCGGTCAGCCAAGCCGCTTCGGTACGCCTGGCCTGGCGTCGAGAAAAGGCCGGGATTTTTCGTAGTGTGGCTCGATCTGGGTGCTTGTGAGCGGCCAACTCGGTGATAGCGGCATCAGGCAGGATCTTGCTGGGTGCTTTGTCCAGCCGCTGGGCGACGGCATCGCGGGCGTACCAAAGCTCGGCGACATACGCCAGTCCGCGACGGGTGTGGACGTGATGGATGCCAGATGTCCGGCGCCATGGGTCTCGTCGTGGCTCAGGACCGACGCCGGCGCTGGCGACGAGTGCAGCGAATTCTTGCTCTGCCCATTGCCACTTCCCGGTCTCGAGTAGCTTCGTCGCCAGCCGGTCGCGTAGTTCGATCAAAAGCTCGACGTCCAGGGCGGCGTAGATCAACCACTCCTCAGGCAGCGGGCGGCGCGACCAGTCTGAGGCGGAGTGCTCCTTGAGGAGCCGGACCCCAAGGAGCTCCTCGAGCATGGTGCCGAGAGCGACCCGAGGGTATCCCAGTAGTCGAGCTGCCAGCTCGGTGTCGAACAACGTCGTGGGGATTAACCCGACCTCATACAGACAGCGCAGGTCCTGGCTGGCTGCATGGATGACCCACTCGGCGTCCGACACCGCAGCACCTAATGCGGTGAGATCTGCTGGTTGACCGAATGCAATCGGATCCACCAGATGCGTTCCGGAACCCGCGCGGCGCAGTTGGATCAAGTAGGCACGTTGGCTGTAGCGGAAGCCGTGCGCGCGTTCCGCGTCGACTGCGACCGGTCCAGTCCCGGCACGAAGGGCCGCGCTCGCGTCTCGCAAGCCTTCCGGAGTTGTGACGAGAGGTGGTACGCCCTCGATAGGCGCTGTGAGTAACTCCGTCTCCTGATCAAGATCAGGTTCGGTAAGCGGTACTTCGGTCAATGTCTCCGGGAGTTTCGGCTCGGCGGTTTGCGCCGAGAAGGCATCATCACCACCCCGGCGGGCAGCGGTGGCAGACCCGCTAGCGTACAGAGTAGTTCAGCCCAGCCGGACAGATGCGGACTTAATCCGGCGCCGTCAACGAGCATGGGCGTCCAGGAAGCGCGAATCTCGATTTCCGCCCGCGAAGGCTCCGACGCCATTCCTCCGAAGGAGTCGCTCGACACCGAGGTCACCGTGCCGCTCGGCGCATCGTATTCGGCATCGTGACTCTCCAGAGCATCGATCAGCCAGGACCAACCCACACTGGGCAGCAGCGGGTCTGTCACCATTTCCGGATCGATGTCGGCACGTGCAAATGTCACGCAGCGAAACGTGCCCTGCCATGCGGTGTTGCCGGCCGGGTCGTGGAGCAACACGAAACGGCCGCTGCCAAGCTCCTCGCCGTTTACCACCACATCAGCGGTGATCGCCGCGGAGTACGGCGCTATGCGCTGTGGTGCCGGGAGTTCTTCGACGTGAAGCTCGGAGCGCCAAGACGCCGAGATGAGGTCCTCAACGGCCCGACGGAATGCGTCGGGAGCGCCCTCGACGTTTCCGCCAGCCGCGTCGCTGTTCGCTGCCATCCGACGAGCGTATTCGGCCTGCCTAGGGCGGCTCATTCGACGCGCCGACTTTTCGGGCCGTGACAAGATTCACGGGTGTCCGCTCTGGCTGCCGATATGCCGCTGCTCGTAGCAGCCTGTCGCAAGATTCATCCGGACGATCGCGTGCCGGTGTGGTTCATGAGACAGGCGGGTCGCTCGCTTCCGGAATATCGGGCGATCCGAAAAGACATTGGCATGCTTGAGAGCTGTATGCGCCCGGAGCTGGTTGCCGAGATCACGCTGCAGCCGGTGCGTCGTTATGGCGTTGATGCGGCGGTTTTGTACTCCGACATCATGCTGCCGCTCAAGGCAGCTGGCGTAGCGCTGGACATCGTCACCGGCCGCGGCCCCGTCATTGCTCGACCGGTTCTGACGGCAGCCGACCTTGATCAGCTACAGCCGCTGGATCCGGCGGGACTGTGGTATGTCAGTGAAGCCGTCGGGTTGATCACCAGCCAGCTCGGCGATGTCCCGTTGATCGGGTTCGCCGGGGCACCGTTCACCCTGGCCAGCTATCTGGTTGAAGGCGGCCCTAGCCGGGACTACGCCGCGACGAAGGCACTGATGATCGATGAGCCTGCGTTGTGGCACGAGATGTGCACCCGGCTGGCCGATTTGTCCGCGGCATTCCTGAGGCTGCAGGTGGCTGCCGGTGTTACCGTCGTTCAGCTCTTCGACTCCTGGGCTGGGAGTCTCAGCCCAACGGAATACCTGCGGTACGCGCAGCCGTACTCCGCACGAGTGTTGGGCGCGCTGGCTGATAGCGGAGTGCCGCGCATTCACTTCGGCGTGGGCACCTCTGAGTTGCTCGAGCTGATGGGGGCGGCCGGAGCCGAGGTGATCGGTGTGGACTGGCGATTGCCGCTAGCGGAGGCTAGTGGGCGGGTCGGTCATCGCTATTCACTGCAGGGCAACCTCGATCCAGCCCTCTTGTCGGCTCCGTGGCCGGTGCTGTCTGAGCGGGTACGCGAGGTCATCACATCGGGTGCCGTGCCGCCTGGTCATATCTTCAACCTCGGACATGGGGTGCCCCCGGATGCCGACCCCGCGGTGCTGGCGCGGATCGTCGAGCTGGTTCACACCGAGGGTCCGCAGCTGCGCCGTACGGCACGTGAGCAGCTGGCGGCCTCCGCCGCCGACGGCCGATGACGTCATCAGCACGGCCCAAGATCGTCGTTGTCGGCGGTGGAATCACTGGTTTGAGTGCTGCTCGACTGCTGGCCCTGGACGGTTTCGACGTGATCGTGCTGGAGGCGGCGGAGCGCTGGGGCGGCAAGTTGTCGCCCTTGGTGCTCAACGGCGTACGCCTGGATGCGGGCGCGGAATCGATCTTGGCACGACGGCCGGAAGGCGTCGATCTTGTGGCTGCGCTGGGCTTAGCCGACCATCTGGTGCATCCCACCGCCGTGCAGCCCCAGCTGCTGTTGGGTGGCCAGTTGCATGCTCTGCCGCCATCGCTGCTCGGCGTACCGACTGACCTCAGTCAGCTCACTGGTCTGTTGTCGGAGGAGGGTTTGCGCTGGGCGGAGTCGGAACCCGAACGCCCGGCGCCGGCCTTTGATCATGATGTTGCAATTGGTCGCTTTGTGGATGAACGTTTCGGCACCGAAGTCACCGATCGGCTGCTTGAGCCGCTGTTAGGTGGTGTCTACGCAGGCCATGCGCGGCGGCTGTCATTCGAAGCCGTAACTCCCGAGCTGTTCCAGAGGGCCCAGCGTGGTGGTTCTCTGCTGCAGCATGCGCAGCAGATTGTCCGACCAGGCCAGCAGGCGCCTGTGTTCGCCGGTTTGATCGGCGGTGTCTCGACCTTGATCGATACACTCGTCGATGATCTTGTTTGGCGCCGCGCCAGCATGCGGTTGGGAACGGTTGTTCGAACGGTGGTGCCTGCGGATCGGGGATTCCGATTGACTGTGGGCGCTGCTGATGATCCGAAGATGATCATGGCTGATGGTGTGCTGTTGGCCGCGCCGGCAGCGGCGACGGGGCGGCTGCTGATGGAGGTGGCTCCGTCGGCAGGGGAGTTTGCATCGTTGCCGTATTCATCGGTCGCAGTGATCACCCTTGTGGTACGCGGCCTTCAGGCCGAGGCATCTGGGGTGCTGGTGGCGCTTGCTGAACTGCCGACGATCAAGGCAGTGACGTACTCGTCGGTGAAATGGTCCTGGGTTGCCACGCAAGCACAACGAGCGTGGGGTTCAGAGATTGACATCGTCCGGGTCAGCGTCGGACGGCATGGTGAAGCGGCCACCTTGCAGCTCAGTGACCGTGCACTGATCGAGCGCACGTTTGCCGAGGCGAGAAGAATTCCCGGCTGGGAAACGGTCGCTCTGGTGGAGGCAACGGTAAGCCGGTGGGGCGGCGGGCTGCCCCAGTATCCGGTCGGACATCGGGACCTCGTCGCACGATTGCGTGCCGAGATTGCCGGCGTTCCGGGACTTGCCGTATCCGGCGCGGCTCTGGACGGTCTCGGAATCCCGGCATGTCTTGCCTCCGCCCAGAAGGCGGTCAAGGCGCTCACCGCACAGTAGTGGAATGATCGATGACGAAGATCAACTCGAGGAGAGCGGGAAATGAAGGCGCGGGACATCAACTCGACGATTCGCTACACCATGTGGTCGGTATTCAAAAGAGAGGGCCAGCTGGATGACCCGCCGCTGGCGACTGCGAATGCCACGTTGAAGGCCATCGACCATGCCACTCAAGACGATGACCTGGTGATCCGTGGCTGGTACGACGTCGCAGGCCTGCGTGCCGACGCAGACCTGATGGTCTGGTGGCACGCACCGGACTCCGACACGCTGCAGGACGCCTATCACGCGTTACGCCGCTCCGATCTCGGGGCACATCTTGTGCCGGTCTGGTCGCAGATGGCCTTGCACCGTCCGGCGGAGTTCAACAAAGGCCACGTGCCGGCGTTCATGCAGGACGAGGAGCCCAAGGCGTACCTCTGCGTCTATCCCTTCGTGCGCTCCTATGAGTGGTATCTGCTGCCGGAAGAGGAGCGACGTGCCATGCTCACCGAGCATGGCATGCTGGCTAGGCCCTATCCCGACGTACGCGCCAACACCGTGTCGTCGTTTGCCTTGGGTGATTACGAATGGATGCTGGCGTTCGAAGCTGACGAACTGCACCGCATCGTGGATTTGATGCGGGCTCTGCGGGCGGCAGCCGCTCGTCGCCACACTCGTGAAGAGGTGCCCTTCTACACCGGCCGCTGGCGCGAGCTCAGCAGCATTCTGGAGCTCTGGTGAGAGCTACACCGCTCAGGAACGGGCGGGTTCGAGGCTCAACGACACCGAGTTGATGCAGTAGCGCAGGTCGGTCGGAGTGTTGTAACCCTCGCCGGCGAACACGTGCCCCAAGTGCGAATCACAGGTAGCGCAGCGCACCTCGACTCGTTTCATGAACAAAGATTTGTCCTCGATGTAGCGCACTCGATCCTCCGCCAATGGCGCGAAGAAGGACGGCCAGCCACAGTGTGATTCAAACTTCTGATCGCTGCGGAACAACTCGGCGCCGCACGCCCTGCAGCGGTAGACGCCCTCGGTCTTGGTGTCGGTGTACTCGCCAGTGAAAGGACGTTCGGTCCCGGCTTCTCGGAGAACGTGATACTCCTGCGGGCTGAGCTGGGCGCGCCACTCGGCCTCGGATTTGATGACTTTCCCGACCTGAGCGGCGGGATTGTTCTGTGTATCGGTCATGTCTTCCTTTCACCTGTCCTCTGTGCCTCTTCACGACAGTACTCACCTATGCTGACGCCATGCCGGTGCCAGCGGTCGAGCTCGAGGTCGGTAATCGCACGGTAAGGGTCACCAGCCCGGACAAGATCTACTTTCCTGAGGTGGGCCTGACCAAGCTCGACATCGTCTCGTATGTGATCGCCGTGGGCGATGGCCTCTTCGCGGCGCTCAAGGATCGGCCGGTCACTATGGAGCGTTGGCCGGGCGGCTACCGCCCGGACGTGAAGTTGAGCACGCGCAGCGACAGCCACGGCGAGGCCTTCTACCAGAAGCGGGCACCGTCGAAGGGCGTGCCCGACTGGGTCGAGACCGTCACGATCACCTTTCCGTCCGGAAGAACCGCCGACGAGGTCTGCGCGACCGAGCTGGCGACCGTCGCCTGGATGGCCAATCTCGGCACCCTGCGCTATCACCCGTGGCCGGTGACCAAAGCCGACACCGAGAAGGTCGATCAGCTGCGTATTGATCTTGATCCTCAACCGGGTACCGATTTTGCCGATGCCGCACGCGCCGCTCACGAGCTGCGCTCGGTCCTGGAGGACGCCGATCTTGTCGGATTTCCCAAGACCAGCGGAGGTCGCGGTGTTCATGTCTTCGTACCGATCCAGCCAACGTACGGCTTCATCGAAGCACGGCATGCTGTGATCGCGCTGGGCCGCGAATTGTCACGCCGGATGCCTGACCATGTCACCGTGAGCTGGTGGAAGGAGGAACGGGGCGCCCGCATCTTTGTAGATTTCAACCAGATGGCTCGGGACCGAACCATCGCATCCGCCTACTCCATCCGCCCGACACCGACTGCCGTTGTATCGGCGCCCTTGACCTGGGATGAGCTGAG
>DATCXA010000074.1:0-9152 GCA_036566085.1 Propionibacteriaceae bacterium | reverse complement strand
CCGAGCACCACACCGACATCCTGGAGTGCCTCCGCCAGCTCGCCGAAACCGCCATGAAGGCCGGCCGCTACGACGACGCCGACCAACGGCTGCAAGAAGCACATGGCATCGTTTCTCAGCCCGACGCCCCTGAGGTTTCCGACTACGTTACCGTCCTGCGCCATCAGCAGACTATCGCGCGTCTCGCCCTGAGCCGTCAGCTACGGCCGGCGCGGCCCGGTGCAGTACCCGAACCGGCAGACTGGCCGACCGCTGTGTATGAGAACAGCCTGAGCCTTGTCCGTCGCGGCCCCTTCTCTGCGCTGTATCCCAGCACTCAGCATGATGTGCTCTGTCGGCAGGCCTTGACCAACCCGCTCGGCGCCCATGACAGCCTCATCGAACTCGCCCGCTGGGCCAACCAGCATCGCTGGCATTTCGCCAGCCTTCGCTGCCGGCTCACTGCGCTCAAGCTACGCGCCCACCTCACGACAGAGCCGAAAGGTCCATGCATTCGGCGCGGCGACATGACGTACGCCCACATGATCGCCCGAGCCTTTCGGCAGCACTACGGCGCCAGCTACTGGCACGCGGACGCCCTGGCTACAGCAGTCACCCTGGGCAGCCTCGCCGGCCAGCCAGAACCCACGATGAGCAAGGCACGAATAAGAGCTAACCGAGCTCTCAACAGTATCGGCCGACTCGACAAGTTAGCGATCGCCGAGGATGTTTCGGAAGGTCGACTTTCCGCACTAGCTTTGTTAGCGGAATAGTATTGACACAAATGATTATGCGTGTTATAACCAGTTCAGATTAGCGCAGTAGCGATAATCGCCCTTCTCCTCCTTCTCGGGCGCAGCACTCCGGCAGATACTTCGGTAGTTGACGGTGTGCTGTGCCCGACAACAAGGAGGCCCATATGTCAGCGGAGTACTACACGGACGATGATGAGACCAAGCGGGCCATCGCCAACGGGTTCTCGCCGGACAAGGACATCTACTTTCTCGATGCGACTCTAAACCCGTACCTAACTCCATCTCGTCTTTTGGACAGCATCAAGGAATCCGTCGATGGAGACTGGCGGCGGGCGGCGGTCAAGTTGCTGGTGAACGGTAATGATTTTCCCGGGTTCGTGCTTTACATCTGCGTTTACATGGTCCGGAAGATCTACATCGCCGATGACATCGGCAACTTCTTCATGAGTTGCCAGCCGTCGTGGTACTTCGAGGGCCGGATTGATCACGAGGTGTTCGCAACAGCCTCACCCGCGGTCCGGGGCCTCTTGTTTGGCGAGAAGTCGGAGTTTCGAAGCGACACCTTTACCTGGAACGAGGGCGCGGTTCAATTCATCCACGAGCCGTCCGGCTTCACGTACAGCCGGGAGTTCTGAACGCCCTGACATCCTCACGCCCCGCTCACACCGTTCGTAGCGCGTAGCAGAACGCCCCGTGCTCAGGTGACTGAGTCGGGGCGTTCTGCATGAGCCAACAGAGTCTGCTCATCTTTTAACCCGGATAGATCGCGAGGTTCAGCCCATCTCCTGCGCCGCAACCGTGCGATGCAGAGCGAACGGAGCGTCAGATATGGTTGGGTCGCACGAGAGTTACATCAACCTTATTGCCGTCGAATAAGTTAGCGCACCCTGATCAGGGCCCAGCCGTCCACGCGACGAGCAGTTCAAAACTTGATCTCCTCCTGACCGGCTAACCAACCGGACGGCAAAGATAGGTTGAAGACGTCCGCACGTACGTCTCGTACCGGTCTTATGGAAACTAGATAATATGCTTCCGACCCGTCATGGACCACGCGGGACGCCGACAAGTGTCGGATTTGCCTATCGTTCTCATAGACAGCCTCCTGCATGGCGTCCAAGAGGCCCTTTATCGAGTTGTCTAGGTCCTTGACTCTGTCTTTACAACTTTGAAGCACGACCACGCTCATACAGAGGTCGTGTCGAGACCACTGTGCAGTATAGAGACCACGTTTCGAGAGGTGTCGCCTGATTGCATCTTTGACACCACTCAATCTGCTGCTCGTCAACGCCTGCGCGGAGAAGGGTCGTATGTTGACAGCGAAGGCGATAGAAAGTGGTCTGAGTTGGATCGGATCGCATATATCGCAAGGACGCTGCTGCAGATATGCTAGCTTCGACGAGAGGTCTCTGTGCACTAGCGGAAGTAGGCGCCTCGAGTAGCCGCGGGTCGCCGGGAAGGAACGCCCGTTTCCATCGCGAGGCATTCGCTGGTCCTCGTCGTAGAGCCACCTCCCAATTGCCTCTCTATCCCCGCTTGTAAGCGGATCTGACGTCGGCCGGCCTGTGGCTTCTGTGTAGGCCGCTACTGTGGCGGCTATTCGGCCCGCAGAGGAACTGTGCGGACCCAGCGGCCAGAGACGCTTCATAAGAGCACTCGGCGGGTCTGGGAAAAGCGAATGATCCACTTGCATTCTTTCCACTATCGCCTCTTCCTGGCCGTTAGTCACTGCACCACACTGCGAGCGGTGCATTGATTGTGGTCTTGAGGTATGCCTGCGTTGAGGCGAGCAAGTCGAGCTGCTGGGTCGTTGCCCTGGACGCGGAGAGGCCGGGCTGTACGATTACCATCTGCATGCGCGGCCTCAAAATCCTTGCTTTGTCTTGGATTTCATACAGCTTTTTGATGTCGCCCACCTCGAACGGGCTTACTCTAGTGCGCCTTTGCTTCTTGCGAGCGCGATCTTCGAGCGTACGGAAAAAGGGCCGGAGCTCATTTCTCCGCCACATGACTGACTTCTGGGTCTGGCCGCAGACCTCGTACAGATCGGTCACGCGTGTGCCAGCAGTGTCGCCATGCGAATACTTGCAGTGTACAAGCCGGATCAACAGTCCTTCCTGATCGATGCGAATGGCCACGACATCGGCAATCTCACCACTCCCGTCGTCGTCAAGGACGATGTCCCACGGCTCGACTTCAGTCCTCAGCTCGGCGATGGCCCGGTACTGGATGGAGTCAGTCAGCCGGTATTTTTTCTGAGACTCGACCCTAAAATTGATGCCCGTCCAGTCAATGGGGGTGAGCTGCCTCCGGTCGAACGGCTCTCTACCCCATGTTGGTTTATAAAGCAGGTCACCTTCAATGATACGGTCCTCGTCAAGGATAAAGAGGAGTCCGTTGGTGTTCAACCAGTCGCTCAAACGCTGCTCGGAGCGAGCTCGGACCAGCATCGCCTCCTCCTCAGTCATGCAGCGGTAGCGGAGGCGGCCCTTCTCGACGGTTGCTTCGTAGGTCAGCGACCAGGCTTCCGTCTTGATATCGAAGCGGAACGGTCCACTCGTCGCATCAACATGAGGTACGAGGTCCGTGTAGATGGCCTCGTAGACTTTGCTTTGGTAGGACAGGCGTAGCGTGTCTGCCCGCATGGTATGGATTTGCCACGGCCATTCTACTGACAGTAGCACGCCGTCGGGACGGCTGGTGAGAGCCTCCGGGAGGATGAACTGCCCGATGACCTTGTCGATACTGATCGTGTCATCAAGGAGTTTTTCGCCGATAGAGTCACACCAATCGCGCCAGTGTTTGAGGCTGTTGGCAGAGGTGTGCGACCAGATACGCCCCTTAAGCGAGGCGCTGATGGTGACATGCTCGCCGTTCCGGTAGCCGCCACCTGAAATGTTCGTCTGCGTCTTTGTGCCTGCTTCGGCCTGTGAGAAGCTAGCCGTCACATCGGAGCCAACGTGCATCGAGAAGCGCCGAAACTGGTCATGTGCGTCGAGGACGCCGACATTAGTCGGTACAAGGCGGTCGATGTCAGCCATCACGCGGTAGACAGTCGAACCCGTAAAACGCTTCGAGCCCGGTCCGAGCACAGTATCGGCGAGGTCTTCGAAGACACCGTCGTTAGCCGAGTTATTGATATACAGAAGTCTGTTGTGGCTGTCGAAGTAGAGGATGTACAATTCGTAGTTAATTTGTTCAATGGTCTTGAGGTCACCCCAGCGTACCTTGTCGCGATTCCCGACCACGCACCAGGCGACTCCCGCGTCGGTGTTGAGACCGATGGGAAACGTGAGCAGATTCTCTTCACTGAAGAAGTCGACAATATTCTGTGGTTCCCAATTGTGGCTGGGCGCCTGGTAGACGACAGTGCTCATCTTTGGCAGCAAGCTCCGCAGCGTGACCTCCTCAGGCAGGCTGGTGAAGCCGTCCTCGAAGTCGCTGACGTCTTGTTCCTCTTGTACAGTTGCCTCAGTGAGGTTGCGGAGAATCAAGTTCCAGTCTGCGTCCTCGGCGTAAAGCGTCCGCAAGCGCTTATCGACCTCAATCTCGGTTCGTGCGACGAACGCTGAGGCTTCACCGTACGCACCGCCAGACGACGTACGCGCGAAGCGGCCGATGAACTGCAATGTGACGCCGAGGCTCTTCTGCGGATCATGGACTGCGGCCACTTTTAGTGCGGGCAGGTCAAAGCCTTCGCCCAGCATATTTACGCATATGATGATACGCGACCTGCGCTCCCGCAACGCCTTTATTGCTTCGATCTGCTGCCCCTTGGGCATCTGGCTGTTGATAATTTGCGGTTCTAGGTCAGGTGCCAGCTTGTCGTAGTATGGCTTAATCTCCTTAGCGCGCCGGACGCCGCTGACGCGGGCCATCAGCACATGGTCGAAGCCAGCCTCAAGGTCCGCCCGCAGCTTCGTAACGCTCTGCTCAACCACCGCTCGATCGACGTCTTCAAAATCGATAACGGCAGTGTAATCGATCTGCGAGAAATATCCCTGCGCTTGGGCCTCACGTAGTGGAAACGAATAGATGACGCGGCCTTGTAGGTGTCGACCGTCCTCGCGAAACGGTGTTGCCGTGAACTGCACGACGTGCTTCTCGGTGAAGGCTTCACGAATGTTCGACCACGTGCGGGCAGCAACATGATGGGCCTCGTCGATGAACAAATGTGAGCACTCGCTCAGCAATGCCGCAAGAGTGTCAGGTCGGCAGGCGGTCAGCGACTGGGTGGTCGCCACGATAACGTTGCAGGCCCTGACGAAGGCCACTGCGTTGTTCGCCGCAGTGAAGCCGTGCTGAATACGTCCTACCACCGGACGCAGGGCGAAGTTTCTAACGATGCCCAACTCTTGAAGCACGCCGAGAGTCTCGAACTTCGTCGCCACCTGCTCGCGTAGCGAATCGGAGGGCACGAGCACCAGTAACCGTTCCGGGCGGGCCGCCACGAGCAGTGCCAGCATAGTCTCCGTCTTGCCAGTTCCTGTTGGCATAACGACCGTTGCAGGGGTCATGCGCTTGGTCGTCCAGTATCCGAGTAAGGTGTGCAAAGCGCCGAGTTGTGGCGGCCGGAGGCCCGGGCTCTCCTCAGTGCCTTCATTGAAGGTAATCGCGTCCTTGTAGGTGTCAAGAACTTCGATTGGCGAGGACCGTGTGAGCGTGCTTGGGATATTCCATGTTGCGTGGGTCAGGGCATCACCAGGTTTCGCGCCGAGCGGTAACTTTGCCCACAACAAGTCCCGGTCGAGCGGCCGCTCGACACTAGCAGAGGGCCAAGCACCGTAGTTGTTGCGGACCTCAAGCGTTCCAGACTCGCCTGACACGAGGGTGAAGAAGCTTGCCGGGACTAAGAGTTGCTTGACGGAATTCCCATCGAAAGTATCACTATGCGCCCAAACGTTTGAGGAATGCCAACCATGAGCCCTATGGCGGTCGGTCGTGTGGTCTGTAGTCATCTGAGCGATTTCCCCTGCTTGTAATTGTCGAGAGTTGATCACGGCTGCCCGAACGCCGCGACCGGCAGCCATGAGGGTTCACGGCATGGTGCTCGGTGCTGGAGAAAGCCGCCTGCAGCCATGCCCACGCAACGGTGACCCTTGAGGGCGGTACGCAGACAGGCGAGGTGCACATAGCAACATCGGTAGCCTACTGCGGGTTGGCCTAGCAGGAGGTGGCGCGTGGTGTCGGAGGCTTCATCGTGGTTACACGGAGCCGTCCGTGCGTTCGGGGAGGTTTGCCGAGTGAAGCTCGCCAGCCCCGGTGACCGCGAGGCGGCCATCCGAGCACCGCTGGAGCCGTTGCTCCGGACGGTGGGGAATGCTTGTGCGTGCAAGCTGTCTTCCACGACGAGGTACGCGCCGGGCACGCCCAGACTACGGGGTGCAGATCGGTGGCACGATCAGCGGCTACGTCGAGGTGAAGGTCTCCAGGTCACTCGATCGACCCTTCGGTCTTCCACGGCCACGACTGGGTGGGCAGCGACCGGCCCGAACGGGTCGGGCTCGGCCCACAGCAGGCCGATGTCTGCCAGGCAGTCACCGTCTGCCGCCACCGCGAGTGCAAGGTCGAGCAGGACCTTGCCCGGATCGTGCACCCCCCGCGGCTTGCGCCACGGCTCCAAGGCCGCCGACAACGCCACGTCCAAGCTCTCCAAGAGCCACCCCACAGGGCTGCGAGACAATACCGTGCCCGCCACCCGACCACCCGCACAAGCGGGCCGAACCGATACGCTCACTCACCTGGGACGCGCCTACGACCGGTCCGGGAACAAGGACAGCTCCTGACTTTCCCTGGTCAGGGGCGCTCTTCCGCTTAGCTGATCACATACCAGGCAACCCCTGTTCATGAAAGCGTGAGGTTGGTGCCTCAAGGCGAAACCGTTCCGGCGAAGGCTTCCTTACTGCGTGCGTCGTCTGCCGTGCTTGGACATCGCCACGGGCTGTGGGCGAGCGACGCAGTGGAGTTCTGGTACTCGGATAGCGATGGCCCGGCCAGGATCGGCGGATGGGCTGACCTGTGGGATGCCGAGGGCATCGCCAGTCCACTGTGCGCCGCGTTCGAGCGATTCGCAGACCCTGAGCGCTACGACGTCGATGGCGTGACCAATCACCCAGACCGGGACGCGGAGGCAATTGCAGAGTTGCAGCGTTTGCACCTGCGCGAGATGGAGCTGAAGCACCTCACCCCGAAGGAGGTGTTTCAAGCGATACGGATCATGATGATCGGCGGGTTCGGCGCGAGCGAGAGCGGGACGATCCTCTATGGCTGGCTCCTTCAAGAACGGTGGATGCTTCGGATGCTGCGGGCCGGGTGGTCGCCGCAACGCCTCGCGGATGCGGTGGGCGTCCGACACGACCAAGTGGCCCGCATCGTTAATGAAGCTGGACGAGAAGCGCGCGCGAGCCGGGCCTATGGCCGCGCCGCCAGGCTCCGTCGCGTCGCACGTCTCGCCCCTGTGATAAGCCGCGACGGTCCGTGGGACTTCACCCGATACCGAGCCGAGCTTGACCGGGTCCTGCTACGCGCCGGGCTTTCCAATACTGACCTCCCCGCTGACGTGGTCTACTTGAACTAGAGAGGCTGAAGACATTGCTCGACTTCACTGAACTCCCTCGCGACGGCAATGCCTTCGAGCTCATGGTCCGAGAGTTGGCGTTCGAACTTGGATACCATGTCGAATGGAGCGGCCAAGGGGCAGACGGTGGACGTGACCTCACGATAATTGAACAAGGCGACACACTGTTCGGATCGAAGCTGCGCCGATGGCTCATCTCCTGTAAGCACAACGCTGGTTCAGGGACGGCCGTGGGCAGGGGCAGCCTAGGAGAGATCCGCGACTTGCTGGATCAGCATCGAGCTGACGGGTATCTGCTCGCCTGCACTACTCACCCGAGCTCGGCTGCTGTCGATCGTCTACGTGAGCTCGATGGCCGTGGCATACCCTGCCACTACTGGGACGCCATCCAGCTAGAGCGCATGCTCTCCACCCCTCGGACCTGGACGATCGCGCAGAGGTTTCTACCTGAATCAGCAGGCAGGGCCGGCTGGCGAGTATGGGCCGGCCGCAGCCCGAACGAGTTCGTTGCAGCCCACAGGGGCTATTACATTGAGCTATTCAATCGCATCCAGACCATGGTCCACAGTACGGGCCTGGACTTTCAGCTCTCCTACGTTGATGAGAGGCTTGATGCGATCGAAAGGATCCCGCTGCAGGATGGCCATAGCCTTCGTCCCCGCGCGTTTTACTGGAACGAAAAAGCGGGCTCGATCACTTGGTACATCGACTACCTCTTCGCCGACGGCTTCGACCAGCCTCAGTACACAAGGGTTGAGTTGGAGCGTAGACTCGGCGACGGCACGACAACGTATAGCGACGGGCAACGAGATATGGTCGATATCGTCGTGCGACGAACCTTTCCATACAGCGACCACTACGACCTCGACCATTATGGCTTCTACGAGCCTTACCGCCCCACGTTCTCTCTCGGCGCTCGCCGGCCACGCATCGACAGCGACGACTCGAGTAGCTTGGATACGCCCCGTTAATCGCAGATGCTGTCGTACAGGGCGATATCCGGAATGGACCGCGGTGCTGCGCTGCATCAGATGCCTCAACATCTGGGTTCATTGCCACTATCGTGGTAGGCGCCATGTGGAGCCGAGTAGTAAATTACACAGGAGTCGTGGCCGTGGTGGATACGGCCGGTACGCTGGCCGTGGACGACGTGCACGGTCTGACGGCGTGCTGCGGCGCTGACTTGGAGCTTGGTTCGACGTAGCCGTATTCAGGTCGACCAGCGGCATAGCGCCTCCTTCTTGGCCTTCTGAGCGATGTGGATGATCTCACTTACCGTGACACCTGGCACTCCGGGCCGTCGCCATACCTCGTAGGCGTAGCCCTGGTCGGCCGCGTACAACGACCGCCGTCCGTCTGACTCGAAGAACTTCTCCATCACTACCCGGTCGGCCAGGGTGTAGATGCGGCTCCCGCTGATCGACCCGCCGGGGTTCCACCAGCACTCGTCCACCAAGGTCTGTCGCTCATGGTAGACAACCCTGGTGGCAATCTCAGAGATCGTTGCAGAGGTCGTTGGCCGTCTCGCCGCCCGGGACCGGCTGCGCAGTGAAGCAACGGTGCAGGCGGATGTCCGTCAGCTGCTGCTGACCGGTGGACTCGGGTTGGCCGATCATGATCTTGAGGTCGGCCTGGAGACGCAGGTCGGTGACCGCCGGCGGATCGACGTCGAGGTGGGCTACACCGTCATCGAGGTTAAGCGAGACCTCCGCCCGGCAGGCGTGCTCAAGGCCGCCGAGCCGCAACTTGCGGGATATGTGGCGGCGCGGTGCGAACAGACCGGTCAGCGATACGTGGGCGTGTTGACCGATGGCGCGGACTGGCGTGCCTACCGGCAGGTCGAC
>DATCXA010000072.1:0-3527 GCA_036566085.1 Propionibacteriaceae bacterium | reverse complement strand
AGGGCGAGGCCGAGGCGTCCGCCGCACCGAGCTCCACACGGCACTGCGATCGGCCGCAGCAGCCGCTGGCGTGAAAGTCCTTCCCTTGGCGGCGTGCGAGGTGGTGCAGTCGTCCGAGGAGGTGCGCGTCCGAACCCAGGGACCCGGCCACACGCCTGGACCTGACATCTCTGGCCGCTACCTTCTGGCAGCTGATGGCCTGCATTCGCCGACGCGTCGCGCGCTCGGTTTGGAGATGTTCACCCGCGGACCACAGCGCTTCGGTCAACGCCGGCACTACCACTTACGGCCATGGAGCAGCCATGTGGAGGTGCATTGGGGCAGCTATGGCGAGGCGTATGTCACGCCCGTCGGGGCAGATCTCGTCGGGGTTGCGGTCCTAAGCGCCCGCCGGGTGCCGTTCGAGGAGCAGCTCAACGAGTTCCCGCAGCTGCGAGGGCGGCTGGCTAACGCCTCCGTCGCCACACGAGTGCGCGGGGCCGGCCCACTCCGGCAGCGAGCCGTCCGCCGAGTCGCTGGCAGGGTGCTTCTCGTCGGCGATGCCGGGGGTTACGTCGATGCGCTGACCGGTGAAGGGATATCGCTCGGGATGGCGCAGGCACGGGCGGCGGTGTCAGCGGTCGAAGCCGGTCGGCCGCACGCCTACGAGCGTACCGGGCGCCAGGCCAGCTGGCGATATGCCGCGATGACGCACGCCCTTGTGCAGGCAACCCGCCCAGCGTGGGCCCGGCAGGCCATCGTTCCCGCCGCCGCAGCGCTCCCTACCGTCTTCCGCGCGGCCGTGAGAGAACTCGGGCGATCGAACACCTGAACCTCTCCGCCGGTCCGTCGCCAGCGAGGCGGCCGCTCAGGTGGCTGTTTTGCAACCAGGCGGCCAGGTTCCTGGAGTTGGAGTCCCTGCTCGGGATCGGGGTAGCTGAACGCCTTAACAGCTTGGCGTCCACCCACTCCTTCTCTTGTGGCCGGCAACCACTTCGCTGAAGACACAGCCGCCGACTGCATGCGCTGATGTAAACCGTTCGCAACGATCACGGCGATTCCAACATCCGCCGAACCTACTCCATGGGGAGACCCAAACCCCCAGATTGCAGCAACCCCAGTTCTGGCCAGGCGCCCAACCCCTCCTTTGGCGGTCTATCGGATAAACGGTTGCTCTGTCCATGTATCAGCCATGCATCGGCTCTCGGGCATAAGTGTGTTCGCACGCTGAACGCCACAAATGTGCCGCCCAACTGGCGCCTTTGCCTCTGTCGTATCTCGGACCGGCTCGGCTGTTCAGCAGGCGACGGGTCCGGAAGTGGAACGCACACTACGTTTCCAAAGATCTTGATCAGTTTTGTCGCTGCATGGCTCGGCGCATGGATCTATCTAGGTAGAAGTAGGAGGTCGTGACGAAGAGTTCGGCTTACCCATCGCACCGATTGCTGATGTGTCCAGCCGGCGTCTAGAACGAAGGATCGATAGCACTCCGGGCCGGTCAGTACAAAGATCAAGTCGGCGGCTTGTCGTCGGGTCACGCCTCGACGAAAGGGTTTCTTGGTCAGTCTGTTGACGGCGCCAATATCGTCCCTATTCCTGACTGCTCATGATCGGCATGGGCAGCAGTGTCGTCATGTTGGAGAGTCCGCGATCAAAGCGACGACCAAGACCGCATCATCTTCCAGTAGCGTGTCGTAATGGAACTGATCGATGAGTATCTCGCAGCGCTTGAGGTCGGCGACGCCGAGCGTGTTTTGGCCCTCTTCGCACCCGACGGGATCGTGCACTCACCGCTCTACGGCGTTGTGCCCGCGCGCCAGTTCTATCCGACGCTATTTGCCGACAGCGCCGAATTAAGGCTCACGCTCCGGCGCGTCTTCCGCGACGACGGGGAGGCGGTGGCGTTCTGGTTCGACTTCACGTGGGTACTTGCCGACGGTACGTCGGCTTCATCCACAATCGTCGACATCGCTGAGCTGACAGAGGACGGGCTGATTGCCAGCCTCCACATCGTCTACGACACAGCTCCAATCCGCGGCGACTTCGAACAGGCCAAACGAAACGGGAAGCCCTGAGAACATCAGTGGCTAGGGCGCCACGATTATTACAACGTATTGCCGCCGGATGGCCGCTGGCCGACCCTTGACCGGATGGTCATTTGCCAATCTTGACTAGGCCGACATGCAGCACCATTGCGGCAATGAAGGAACCACCGGTGGGATACGCACGCGTGTCACCAGAGCAACAAGATCTTCACCTCGCCAGCGCAAAGGCCTCCACGCGCTCGGTGTCGGTGACCATCGCTCCACATCGACCGCGGCCTAATCGACACCAACCGCGCCTGCCTAGGATTGCGGCTCACCCTGCTGTCTGCCGAGAGGTGCAGGCATGGTGCTCATTTAGCACGTTTCTTGTCTCGCCGGGGGAGAACAACCACCTCGATAGGCTCAATGCGCCCCCGGATCGCCACGGTGCGTCGCTCGAGTTGATCGGTCGTGATGCCTGCCGCCTCGGCGGTTGCCACACTAACGATCACCTCGCCTGCAGCCGCAGCGGATGCGAGTCTGGCGGTGATGTTGACGGCATCACCGAGTGCCGTGAAGTCCTCGACGGTGGTGCCGAGCCCGGTCGCGCCAACGAATGCCTCGCCGGTGTGGACGGTCGTTCCTATTGGATGGCCACCCCAGGGTTGGTATTGGCTCGTGCCGCTTACTCGGATAGGTCGATTGCGGCCGCTACTGCTGCTGCCGCGTGGCGCGGCCCGGTGATTCCGCCGAAGAAGAGTCCGATAACCTCATCGCCCACCACTTTGTCAACGATGCCGTCATGGGCAACGATCGCATCGGATGCCAATCGATAGAAGCCGTCGAGGAATGCGTGGAAGTCGGTGGGGCGCATACGTTCTCCCAGGGCTGTGGAGCCGCGGATATCGGAGAACAGCAGGGTGATCGGGATCTCCACACCCGTTAATTGGCGTTTACGAAGGTCGGTTATGCATCGGGTGCAAAGAGCGGGGTTGCCGGAGGATTGCCGGAACCCCGCGTGCCTGAAGACGAGGCCACCCGGCCCGGCGAACGGAGCTGCGCACAACTTGCAGCGTGGAGGGGACGGGATTCGTCGGAACGTCCGGCGCTGTTTGGCTAGCCAGGGGCTCTCCCCCGTCAGCACCGCACGGACTTGTTCAGTGAATTCCTCGGCCGCCATTTATCCACACCGTCTCATACTCGAGGCCGCCCGTAGCGGTCGCGGGGCTCTGGAAGCGGTGAGCCCGCTGTTAGTTGTGGTGCGGATCGTAGCAATGGCGGCTCTGAGCTTCGGCGTTGTCCCCTGTGCTCGCCGCAGACGACTTCCTGAATCACCGGCAATCGCGGAGTCGTAACGCATCATCGCCGTGCCAGCACCTCCGTGGAACGCGTTGGACCAGTCTCAGTCCTGGACCTGCAGTAGGACGTAGATGTAGGCGTCGACGTCTCCCGTGGGCATGTGAACGGTGGTCACGACGCGCTCGTAGCCGGGTCCCTCGAATGTGTCCAGACGTCCCCAGTGAG
>DATCXA010000049.1:0-8232 GCA_036566085.1 Propionibacteriaceae bacterium | reverse complement strand
ACACTCCTTGCCCAGTAGGGCAGCGCGTCACATTCCCAAGCACGAGGGGCCGCGACTAGGGTCGAGCTCATGACCGTTCGACGCCTCCGGACGTCATGGCCGGCCATCTTGATCGCGACTGCCGTCCTGGCCGCGGGATGTCACGCCACACCACCTAGCAGCGGTGCCTCTCCCGTGGTGGTATCACCCGCGCTGCCGCCGATTACGCCATCAGCAGCGGAAACGTCGATCCTGCCTCACACTCCCGATGATCAGTCTGCCGACGATCCGATCGACCACGTGATCGCCATCTCTATCGATGGTCTCAACCCTCGGGCCATCGAAGAACTTGGGAAGTCCCGAACCCCGGCGTTCCACCGGCTCATGCGCGAGGGCGCCTTCACATTGAACGCCCGTACGGTCCGCGAGAGGACGAGCACCACGCCCAATCACACGGCGATGCTTACCGGTCGACGAGTGGACGCCAAGCATGGGGGCCACGGCTACACCGAAAATTTCGACAACGGCAGCACCATCCACAAGGCCGCTGGGCACTACGTGGCCAGCGTGTTCGACGTAGTGCACGACCGCGGTGGCTCGACGGCTTTCTTCGGCGCTAAGTTCAAGTTCAGGCTCTACAAACGGACGTGGAACACTCACGGCGCTCAGGATCGGGTCGGGCGTAACGATGGCCGAGCCAAGATCGATAGATTCACCATCGATCGCAACAACGCGCGGCTGGTTTCCAAGTTCACCGCAGAATTGCGCCGCAATCCGCGAGACTTCACCTTTGTGCACCTGTCGTTACCTGATCGGGCTGGCCACGCCTCTGGCTTCATGGGCCCGCAATACCTTGACGCTGTCAGACGCACTGACCGGCTGCTCGGACGGATTCTCGACACTGTCGCCGGCCGACCGGACCTACGGCGCCACACCCTGGTGATTCTGACCGCCGACCACGGTGGCCGGGGCGCAGCGCACTATGGGGCCAGCAAGCTGCAGAACTTCCGGATCCCTTTTATGGTCTGGGGTCCAGGCGTCGCTGCCGGCCGCAACCTCTATGGCCTCAGTCCCAGCTTCCGCAGTCCCGGCGGTAGTCGCACCAGCTATCACGGAAAGCAACCCATTCGGAATGGTGATCTTGCCAACCTGGCTACCGATGCGCTCGACCTGCCTCCGGTTCCGGGCTCGGAGTTCGACAGTCCCCGCACCCTGAACATCTTTCGTTAACGGTCCGGTTGGTCATCGACGTCGCTTCTGGATAGCCGATCGCTGCGGACTGCATAAACATCTCCGGATCGATCATCACTGGTCGCCAAGGTTCGCAAGATGTTGATCATGGTCCCCGGCTCCGACCAGCCGCGTCCGGCCCACCGATGAGTCTCTACTCGTGAATGTCGATAGCGATAGTCACCGAGAGCACTGATTCGCTCGACGCAGGCGATCGCGTGTTCCGCCGCGACGGGGATGTATTCGAAGGACAACGCCGGAATGGGCCGGCTGAGGCCGCCCAGCACCTTGTGCTCGAATCCTTCGACGTCGATCTTGCAGAATTGCGGTTCACCGTGCCGGGCGATGAGTTCGTCAAGGGTGATCAACGGGACGCTGATGACTGAGTCCCACTGAACGCGCTGGAATCGTCGGTCCGACTGGACATCGCTCATCCAAGAATCGTCGAAAGTCGAGACGGTCGGCGTACGGCTGCTCAGATGGAGATTCCCCTGGCCCGTTTCTGCCGCTACGCCACTGTGCTCGATGGTGACTGCCGGGTCACGCCCATAGAGCAGCCGCAACACCGCAACGAAATCAGGCTGCGGCTCAACCGCCACCACATGGGCGCCGATCTGGCGGAAAACGCGTACCCGATTGCCGACGTGGGCACCGATGTCGAAAGCCAGGTCACCGGCCTGAAGGAATTGCCGGTAAAAGGCATCCATCCGACGCCGGCGCCAGGCGGGGCCGTAGTAGATGATCACCGAACGAGTGATCCCGAGAGCGCGCCTGATTATGTGTCGCGGTACCACAAGGGCATCCTGGAATCTGTTTCCGTCGCCGTCGCCGTCGCCGTCCCATCATCGCTTCGCGGGCTGTCCCGATCTGCCAGCTTCGCCCGTCCTTGAAGGCCTGCACCCGACCATCAAACAAGGTGCGGCAGTCGTTGTCGCTCTGATTTCAGATGTTTGCCACGTCGCCGCGGCGCACTGGCGGCCCGTGACGCGGACGGCTAATACCGCGGACGGGCACTGACGCGGACCACCTCGCGCCTCGGGGCTGCCCGGCTATACGTCGTAGTAGCGGCGTGGTCCGTAGTAGTAGCGCCGGCGACGCCGGAAGAGCCCGGTGATCAAGAACACCCACAGGAAGATCCATACGAGCCAGGGAGCGCTCAGCACCACGGCTGCTACCACCGCAAAGATAACGATCAGCGGCGCCATCCAGAGCATCGCCGACCATGCGAGATGGAGATCGGGCCGGCGATTGGCGTTGGACTGCACGTCGGGCTCCACGGTCCGCGGCAAATCGGCGAACAGCGGTTCGAGGTCCTCGTTGAACCGGGCCTTGAGGGCTTGATCCATACGCTGATCAAACTCCTCCGCCGTCAGCCGACCTGCAGCGAAATGATCACCAAGAGATGCGATAGCGCGGTCTCGCTCCGCATCGCCAATTCTCACCGGAACCTTATGGGTGGGCCGAGACTCCATCGGCCCGTACGGCATCGGCCACACCCACAGTGCGTTGCCCGGGGGAAGACCTACTCTGCCTGGGAAGTAACGAGTCATGAACCATTGTCCGGCGCAGAGTCGTCTTCAGCAAGGATGGAGTACAACTTGCGTCGGAACTCGACCAGGGCTTCGCGGCCTTTTGCCTGCTGTTCGGGCGATCCAGTAGCCACGATTTGCCACACAGCACCCGCTACCTGACCGATCAGCGGTTTGAATCCGTCGTCATCCTCTCCGGCCTCGCTCATGGCCTGCCAGGGAGCGGATACCTCGTCGGCGTGTTCGGTGACGTAGGCGCGACCTTCGTCAGTCAAGGTGTACGCGCGACGCCCCGCGTCGGTCTCAACCCGCACCAGGCCTTCGTCTTCGAGTTGTTGCAGAGTCGGATAAATCGAGCCAGGACTCGGCTTCCAGACTCCGCCACTTCGGGTCGCAATTTCTTGAATGATCTGATAGCCGTTCATCGGCTGCTCCGCCAGGACTGCCAGAATGGCCGCCCGGATATCCCCGCGGCGGGCCTTCGGAGCGCGCCAGGTTCGACCTGCGCCCCACCACGGCCCGAAGCCCGGACCCCCGAAGCCCCGACTACCGAAGCCCGGACCCGCTGAGGATCCCCATTGACCGAATGCCTGCGGACCGCCTGGGCCGCGGGCCCCGGTCATCTTGGCCAACCAATCGCTTAACTCCCTGCCCCACGCTGGATTGCAGCGGCCAGCGAAGCGGAGCCACGGTGCACCCATTGCGTACGCGCCACCCATGTCAAACCATCCTCTCGTGACGTGTCTCATCGATACGTCAACGATATATCGCGACAGGTCGGTCAACAAGAGTTGGTATGTGTCTGGGCTCACCAGCCCCGACTCCGCCATTCCCCAAGATGAGGACGCTCGGTGCCCAGTGTCGTGTCGTCGCCATGACCTGGGTGCACCACGGTGTCATCGTCGAAGCGGCCGAAGATCTTAGTTTCAAGATCATTCATCAGCGACCTGAACTCCTCAGGCGTGTTGGTCTTGCCAGGCCCGCCAGGGAAAAGACTGTCGCCGGTGAACAGATGCATCCGGCCGGCGCCGCGGTACGCGAGAGTGATCGAACCAGGAGTGTGGCCGACCAGCCCAATTACCTCCAACCACTCACTACCTAGCTGGATCTGATCGCCGTCCCAGACGCTGTCCAAGCCCCGCACTTCGGTGCCGATCCTGATCGCCTCAAGATCAGGTTCGCCGCAGACCAATTGAGCCCCGGTGGAAGCAGCGACCGACGGTAGTGCCTGCCAGTGATCGGCATGCTGGTGGGTGGTCACAATGGCGTCCAGCGGCTGATCAGCGATGATCTTGAGAAGTCGATCAGCATCATTGGCGGCATCTATGAGTACGCTGCCACCACTGCTGTGCTGCAGCAGGTATGCGTTGTTGTCGACGGGTCCGACGCTGATCTTGATCACGCTTACTGAGGCGGAGAGCCGCATGACGAGCGGCGGACCGCCGGGTTCGACATGGTTGATGCCAAGCATCAGAACGCCGGCAGTCGCAAGCCGGTGCCTCCGGTGATCGCGGAGGCGTCTGTTCTACCCAGCAGCCAGCCAAGGAGATTGGCACTGCTGCCACTGATCGGCACGGGTTCCCCAACGCTGCCTACCACTGTGGTCAGACCAGAGTCCGACGTCAGCTGCAACTCCGGAAAGCCCTCGCGATCCCGCAACCGGAACGCAGACCACTCGAGCAGCCATTCCGCTGTCTGGTTGTCGATATCGGTGATCTCGTAGCCAACGTCAAGATCAACGTGATGGATCACCACCTCGAGGAGACGTGCCAAGGGCAGCAGCCGTGCGGGCACCTGGAGACCTCGGCTCATCTCAACGACAGCGTCCCAGGCGTCGTCGTCGAGTTCCTCGAACACTGAGCTCAATCGTCCGGCTGAGGTGTCCATGTCGATCTGGAGGTCGAGACCGGAGCGCCCGGCACCGGCCTCAATCTCTGCAGCACGGTGCTCCGGTGAGGGATACATGTCCTGCCGTTCGCCGGTACGTGCCCACTCAGTCAGTCGGCAGATGGCGTCGGCATGTCGAGCAATGTGCGTGGCCACATGACCCCGCGTCCACTCCGGCAGCCGGCTGGGAGCGCGCCATTGTTCGTCGGTCACCAAGATCGTGTCGCCCAGCAGGCGCTGGGTGGCGGTTCTCACCAGTCCGCGCAGCGTCTCCAGCTGCGTTGCTGGGGGAGATGCGGCGGCAGTCATGCCCCATACCGTAGTGCCCGACCAAGGTTCGGGGGAGGTCTCAACGCCATCACATTCTCTGGGACATTTTTCGGTGTCTACTGCCCCCACTATGACGGGCGGCCCGCTTCGCCGACTGCAGGAGCTCGCGGGCCGGCTAAGTGGAGAACTCGCTGGGTTCGCATGCGACGAAGGAGGCGAATCCGGCGGCGGTCCGTCAGAGTGCAGTTAGGTCAGTGCGGGCACATACGATGTGCTCCGTGACTGACCGTCTCGTCGTCCGGGGTGCGCGCGAGCACAATCTGCAGAACATCTCGCTCGAGCTGCCGCGAGATGCCCTCATCGTCTTCACCGGACTTTCGGGATCGGGCAAGTCGAGTCTGGCCTTCGACACCATCTTTGCCGAGGGCCAGCGCCGCTATGTCGAGTCGCTGTCGGCATACGCGCGGCAGTTCCTCGGTCAGATGGACAAGCCGGACGTGGATTTCATCGAAGGCCTGTCTCCGGCGGTGTCCATCGACCAGAAATCCACCAGCCGCAACCCACGTTCCACGGTTGGAACCATTACCGAGGTCTACGACTATCTCCGACTGCTCTATGCCCGGGCCGGTCGGCCACATTGCCCGATCTGCGGTGAGCCGATCAGCCGGCAGTCGCCGCAGCAAATCGTCGACCGCTTGATGGCTATGGAGGAAGGGACCAGGTTCCAGGTGCTCGCTCCGGTCGTTCGGGGCCGCAAGGGGGAGTACGTCGAGGTTTTCCGCGAGCTCGCCGCCGAAGGCTTCAGCCGCGCGCGGGTCGATGGACAGATCGTCCAGCTCGTAGAGCCGCCGGTTCTCGACAAGAAGTACAAGCACTCCATCGACGTCATCGTTGACCGGCTGACTGTGAAGCCGACAGTCAAGCACCGCTTGACCGACTCGGTGGAAACTGCGCTGAAGCTCGCACAGGGCGTTGTTGCGATCGACTTCGTGGATCTTGATCCGAAAGATCCGCAGCGCGAGCGCACCTACTCCGAGAAGATGGCCTGTCCCAACAACCACGACATCGCCATCGACGAGCTCGAGCCGCGGCAGTTCTCCTTCAATGGGCCGTGGGGTGCCTGCCCGGCATGCTCGGGTCTAGGTACCCGAATGGAAGTCGACGCCGAGCTCGTGGTCCCCGACGATGACAAGAGTCTGTCCGAGGGTGCGATCGCTCCCTGGTCCTCACAGCATGTGGCGGACTATTTCGGTCGACTCATTGACTCGCTGGCCGAGAGCGCCGGTTTCTCGACCACGGTCCCGTGGCGCCGGCTGCCGACATCGGCACGGAAGATGCTGCTCGAGGGCGTTCCTGGCTTGGTGCATGTGCGCTATCGGAATCGATATGGTCGGGAACGCAGTTACAACGCGAAGTACGAAGGTGTTATCCCCTACATCGAGCGGCGGCACGCTGAAGCGGAGAGCGACACCTCTCGGGAGCGGTTTGCGGGCTATATGCGGGAGGTGCCCTGCCGGGTCTGCAAGGGCGCCAGGCTGAAGCCGACCTCGCTAGCTGTCACGATCGGTGGCAAGAACATCGCAGAGCTGTCGGCCATGTCCATCGATGCGGCCGCTGTGTTTCTCGGCCAACTCGAGCTCACCGAGCGGGAGCGGCAGATTGCCGAGCGGGTGCTCAAGGAGATCAACGAGCGGCTGAAGTTTCTGCTTGACGTTGGCCTGGACTATCTCTCGCTCAGCCGACCCACGGGCAGCCTCTCCGGTGGTGAGGCGCAGCGAATCCGTCTTGCGACTCAGATCGGCTCAGGACTGGTGGGTGTCCTCTACGTGCTCGACGAGCCCAGCATCGGGCTGCACCAGCGGGACAACCGCCGGCTGATCGAAACCCTGCTGCGGCTGCGGGATATCGGCAACACCTTGATCGTTGTGGAACACGACGAGGAGACGATCAAGGCCGCGGACTGGGCGGTCGACATCGGCCCCGGTGCCGGAGAGCACGGCGGCCGAGTGGTGCATTCGGGGACTGTCGAGGAGCTGCTGAACAATCGCGATTCACTGACCGGCGCGTACCTGTCCCGGCGGCGGTCGATCCCGCTGCCGAGCTCGCGGCGTCCGCGCCTTCCCGGCCGCGAGATCACGGTGCACAAGGCGGCCGAGCACAACCTGCGTAACATCACCGTGTCATTTCCGCTGGGCCAGCTCATTGCCGTCACGGGAGTGTCCGGGTCCGGCAAGTCGACGCTTGTCAACCACATCCTCTACAACGCCCTCGCGAAGCGCATCTACAACGCTCGTGAGGTGCCGGGTCGACACCGCTCGATCAGCGGAGCTGATCAGATCGACAAGGTCATCCATGTCGATCAGTCACCGATCGGTCGTACGCCGCGGTCTAACCCGGCGACCTACACCGGTGTTTTTGATCACATACGCCGACTCTTTGCCGAGACTCCCGAGGCGAAGGTACGCGGGTATCAGCCCGGCCGCTTCTCGTTCAATGTCAAGGGTGGCCGCTGCGAGAACTGCACCGGCGACGGCACGATCAAGATCGAGATGAACTTCCTGCCCGATGTGTACGTGCCCTGCGAGGTATGCCACGGCGCCCGGTACAACAGGGAAACTCTGGAGGTCCATTACAAGGGCAGGTCGATCGCTGAGGTCTTGGACATGTCGATCGAGGAGGCACTCGAAGTCTTCGCTCCGCTGCCTGCCATCGCTCGGCATCTCAGCACGCTGGTCGACGTTGGCTTGGGTTACGTACGACTCGGACAGCCGGCGCCCACCCTCTCCGGCGGCGAGGCGCAGCGCGTCAAGCTCGCAAGCGAACTGCAAAAGCGGGCAACCGGGCGCACCCTCTACGTCCTCGATGAGCCGACGACGGGACTCCACTTCGAAGACATCCGCAAGCTGCTTGGCGTTCTCGGGCGCCTGGTGGACGCGGGGAATACTGTCGTCGTCATTGAGCACAACCTCGACGTGATCAAGACCGCCGATTGGCTGATCGACATGGGACCTGAAGGTGGATCAAGAGGCGGCTTGGTAATCGCCGAGGGCACCCCTGAGCAGATCGCTAACAATTCCAAGTCCTATACCGGTGAATACCTCCGCCCGTTGCTGGATGGTCGGGCCGTCCCAATCAGGGCGAGCCAGCCAGCGCTTGTTGCTAGCTGAGCAAGTGTTCACTACAGCTGTGCGCGCCGGCCTTGCGAGAGCAGCTCCGAAGAAATCGAACCAAATCGAGGTCTATCTCGTGTGGGCTCGCAAAAGCGTCTTCACGCCAGGAGGCTTCTGTGACCGAACTCGGCGATCAACAGCAAGCTCACGAACCGCCGCTTGCGAGT
>DATCXA010000047.1:0-7138 GCA_036566085.1 Propionibacteriaceae bacterium | reverse complement strand
TCCAGCTCGGCGCCGATATCACTAGCGGGCTCAGCGTCTCGCGCTGGCCGTACTCGGCAATGAAGCCATCCAAGGCCTGACGGAAGCCGGTGAACTCGGGATCTTCATCCAGCCGCCTTCTTAGGGTCAGCGGATCGAGCTGGTTGAAGGCGTGTCGCAGCGCCGGATTGGCTCGCACGTGGGCCGCCAGTTCCTCCAGAGCGCAATTGGCGTCTTCGGTACGGGTCCTGGCGCCAGCGGTCAGCAGGCCGAACATATCGGAAAGCCCGAGCACCGCAAGTGTCGCCCGCAGCCGCAGCAGGGCGTACAACCACGCCGGCAGGTAATCTACGCGCAGGTCGGTGATCAGATCGGTTGCCTCGAGGGTGCGTCGGACGAGGCGAAACAGCTCCGGCCAGCTCAACGCCCTCGGGTCGGGGGCGGTCAGCTCGTGAAAGGCCTGCTCGAATTGCTGGAAGCGCGCGTCCTGGGTCCATCTGGCAGGGTCGTATCGGCGCACCCGGTGCGGAAGCCGGGCGAGCGCGATCGGTGTCCTTATCGTCGGACGAGGCGCGGGCGGTATGAACCGTTCGACAACGCCATCGCGCTCGGGGAGCGCCTGAGTGATGTCGATGCGTATTCCAGCAATCTCGCCCAGCATCCGCTCCGCCATCAAGCCGATGCCCGGCTTGGTCCACGCAGTCATGTCGAGCGGGTACGGGCGGACGCTCATGAAGTCCAGGAGCTGGAGTCCAGTCTTGCGCTGCACGCGACTCAGCTTGAGCGGGGCCGGCGGCACGGCGGTCATCGGGCGAGCTTGGACCAACCAGATCTCGCCATCGGCGTACGCCCACTCGATGTCCTGCGGTCGGCTGAAGTGGGCGGCGACTGAGCGGCCCAATACGGCTAGCTCAGTCAGGACCATTTCGGGGAGGGTGGAGGGTTCCGGACCGGCTTCCGTGGAGTGCCTGACGCCGCCACCGGGTGTGCTGCGGATGATCACCTCACGCCGGCCTGGCGTATGTTCGCGAACCTCGCCGTGGCTGTCAATGACGTAGTGGTCGGGCGTCACCAAGCCTGAGACGACGGCTTCCCCCAGCCCCAGGGTCGCATCGACGACGACCTCGTCGCGCGTGCCGGTCACTGGGTTAGCGGTAAACATCACCCCGGCGAACTCGGCATCCACCATCAGCTGGACCACCACTGCGATCCGCAGGTTGACCGACTCGATCTGTTGCCGCCGCCGATAGGCGATGGCCCGTTCGGTCCACAGCGATCCCCAGCACCGTCGTACGGCGTCAAGCACCGCGGCGTCTCCGACCACATTGAGGTAGGTGTCCTGCTGGCCCGCGAACGCTGCGCCGGCCAGATCCTCCGCGGTCGCGCTCGAGCGAACCGCCACCGGCCAACGCCCGAGGTCGGCGTACGCCGCGATAATTGCCGCGGCGAGCCCGTCAGGAATCGTGACGTTTTCGAAGGCGGCGCGGATCGTGGCGCCGTCGTCTCCTGCCGCTAGCCCGGCGGTGATCACATCGGCGAGCCCCGCATCCTCCACGACCGTCGCGTACGCCTCGGTCGAGACGATGAAGCCGTCAGGCACCGGGAATCCGGCTCGCATCAGCTCACCGAGATTGGCTCCCTTGCCGCCGGCAAGCTCCAAGTCATCGCGCCCGACGGCGTGAATCCGGGTGACGAGCCGCTCCTGGCGCCGGGCGATCGTGTCAACCATGTGTCGTTCCCTTCTGCCGCTGCGCGCCCGGCTCAGATGTGCCGACGGCGTCGGCGGGCGGATCATCGGCGTACGCGGTGTCGCGCAGTGGACGCGCGGGCAGCACGAGTGCGAGCAGGAATGCAACGCCGAGGAGCGGTGCCAGATAGCCGAATACTGGCGGGACCGCGGCTCCATACGCCGCGGCAACGGCGGCTTGCAGCTCGGTTGGCAGCGCACGTAGCCGTTCTGCCGATAGCCCGCCGGCACCGCCCGGAAGCCGATCGATCACGGCTTGCGGCAGTCGCTCGATGAACCGCAGCGTGATCATCGCACCGACGACCGCGACGCCCGCGGATGCACCGATCTGGCGCAGAAACGTCACTGTCGACGTAGCGGTCCCAAGATCGGCGCGCGGCGCGCCGTTCTGTGCGACCAACATCATTACCTGCATGGTCATGCCGATCCCCAAGCCGATCAGCAGCAGGAATGCCAGCATTACTGGAGTGGGAGTGGTCGGATCTATCGTGCCGAGCAGCGCCAGCCCTACGGTTGCCAATGCGGTGCCCATGATCGGAAAGATTCGGTAGCGCCCGGTGCGGCTGATCAACTGTCCGGAGATGATCAAGGTAATGATCACGCCAGTCATGAGGCACGTCACGACAAGTCCGGCGCGGGTTGAGGAGGACCCGGTGGCGATCTGCAGATACGACGGCAGGTAGCTGACCGTCCCGAACAGCGCGAACCCGATCAAGAAGCTAATGGCCGTCGGGATGGCGAAGCTGCGATCCCCGAACAGCCGCAGCGGCAAGATCGGGTCGGCCGCGCGCCGGGCGGTCAGCAGCCAGGCAGCGGCAGCAGCGATGGCGGTAATGATCAACGTCGGTATCATCCAGGCTGGAACCTGCCCGGCACGCCCGATCATGCTGGCAAGCAATACGACTGCAAGGACGGCAGTCCCGAGCAAGATCGCGCCGGCGTAGTCGATCGGCGGCCGCACTTGCGGCACCGGCAACCGCAGCGTACGGCGTACCATGATCAACGCGAGTAGACCGAGTGGCAGATATCCAGCAAAGATCCAGCGCCAGCTAAAGTGATCAACAACCAGGCCACCGAGCAGCGGACCACCGACTGCGGCGAGGATGTAAACGCCGCTCAGCAGCCCCAGATAGCGCCCGCGTTCCCGGGGACTGACGACCTCGCCGAGCACCGCTTGGGCCCCGATCATCAGGCCGCCGCCTCCCGCGCCCTGAATGATGCGCCCGGTCAGCAGCATGGGCATCGACTGCGCAAGGCCGCAAAGGATGGCACCGCCCATGAAGGTGCCGATGGCGACCAGCAGTACTCGTGGTCGGCCGAAGCGATCTCCCAGCTTCCCGTACGCCGGCATGACCACGGTTGCTGCGGCCAGATACGCGGTGACAACAGCCGGTATCTGGTTGAGGGCACCAAGATCGCCAGCAACCGCAGGCAGCGCGGGCGCCATGATCGTCTGATCCAGTGCGCCGAGGAGCATGACGAGCATCAGCCCAGGCAGGACGCGCATGATGAGTGTGCGCTGGCTGCCGGCGACTGCCTCGGGCCGTGCCGACATCTGGACCATGGTTGCTTCCTGATGCTTTGGAAAATAGAGAACGGAGCGTTCTCTAAGCAGAGTAGGCTCCGGTGTCGGTTTGCGCAACCTTTACCAGCGGTTCAGTCCTCCACTGCCGGCAGACCCCCGGCGCTCTCAGGATCGCAGGGCTCGTGCCGACTCCCGATCGTTCGCCTTCTGTAGTGCTTCAACCAATTCGGCTTTGGTCATCGACGAGCGGCCCTTGATACCGAGCCGGGTGGCCAGCTCGTACAGGTGCTTTTTGGAAGCATTCGCATCGACACCGCCGGCGGTCGGACGGTCGGTATCGATCCCGCCCTCGGCCTGCTCGTCGGAGGGCCCCGAGTGCTCCTTCGGTTCCCAGTGGTCCCCGACTTTCTCGTGGGTGTGCTTCAGGGCGCTGAAGGCCACCCGATGCGCCCGCTCTTCATCGCCGTACTGCTCAGCCGCAGCGTCGTGCGCCTTGGCGAACGTGCGCTGAGCCTTGTCGTCCGATCGTTGCAGCGTGCTCGGTAGTTCGTCCTTGTCGACCTTGCCGGACTTCGTGGTCTTAGGCATCTTCCCTCCTCAGATGACTGCGGAGCTCGACGTATCTCGGCGGGCTCGATGAGTTCTTCCGATTCATCCGGTCCTAAATAGGTAAGCACTATGTCAACAGGAGGATGGGCCATGGGACAGCTAGTTGTTAACACCTTCACCTCACTTGACGGCGTCATGCAGGCGCCCGGCATGCCCGAAGAAGATCGCGAGGGCGGCTTCGACCAGGGCGGGTGGCAGGTTCCGTACTTCGATGAGGAATCCGGCGAGGTCATGAGCGAAGCCCTGGCCGCATTTAATGCCATACTGCTCGGCCGGAAGACGTATGAGATCTTCGCTGGCTATTGGCCGTACGCCCCCGCCGACGACCCGATCGCGGCGAGGCTGAACGAGGCTCCGAAGTACGTTGCTTCGCGAACCCTTGACAGCGTTGGGTGGAAGAATTCGACGCTGCTTAAGGGCGACCTTGCGGCGGAAGTGGCGCGGCTCAAGGAGCAGTACAACGAGATTCACACTTCCGGGAGCGGCAACCTGGTGCAGAGCCTGATGCAGCAAGGCCTGGTCGACCAGTACAACGTCTGGGTCTATCCGGTTCTGCTGGGTAGCGGTAAGCGGTTGTTTGGCGATGGCACCGTGCCCACTGCTCTGCGGCTCCTCGAGTCGAGGACATTTGGAAATGGTGCCGTGCTGTTGTCGTACGAGCCAACGGGGAAGCCTGAGTACGGGACTACCGCGCTGAGTGCGTAGTCGCGTCTCAAGATCAGGCGCTGATGATCTTGATCCGTGGCGTGAAATGATCTTGTTTGCTCCGTGATCTTGTGGCTCTCTCTTTCCTGCTCTCGGCTTTGGCAGTGTGGCGCCGTCCTCGCCGGGTCAAGGCCAAGCCCTGCGGGTGGCCTGCGGCAGCCTTGACCCCACCTCCGGCCGACGCGCTTCAAAGCAGTTCCGGGAGCAGGGAGGGGAATGGTGTGAGGGTTTTGCGGGATTAGGTTTGGGGGGTTGAGTGCAGTTTTGAATGTGATTCCTCCTTATTTTATTAAGAAAAAGACTTGTCATCGAACACGGTTTCGAATAGAATGTAAACATGGAACTCGGGGACTCCACAGCAGCGGAACGCGACCAGCGCTCGCTGGATGAGGCCCTCGATCGTTTCGCTTCCGCTCTCACCGATGTGATCGGCGCCGTCGAATCCGGCGGGTTTGATCACCTCGAAGCGGACCAGCAGGTCGCGGTGTGGCAACGCTTCGAACGCGTCCGCAACAAACTCCCTTTGGTTGATCACCGGTTGATCACCGCTGCCGACGCCGCTTATCTGCCGCGGCAGTACTGCTCGGCCACCATGACCCAATTCCTGGTACGGATACTGCAACTCACCCACGGGGAAGCCGCCGCCCGGGTCCGGGCCGCAGCGGCGGTCGGACCCCGCAGCTCCGTGCTCGGCGAACGGTTGGAACCCCTGTTGCCGGTCCTGGCGGCGCTGCAGCGTGGCGGTGTGGTGAGTGCGGTGAAGGTGCAGATTGTGGAACGGGCCATGCACAAAACTCACCCGCCCCAGCCTGGATCCGCAAGCCGTCGAGACGGTGGAGCAGTTGCTCACCGACCATGCGCCCATCTTGGCGCCGGCGGAGCTGCAACGGTTCGCTCACGCCGTCGTCGCCGCCGCCGATCCCGACGTGCTGGAACCGATCGATGATCAGCTGCAACAGGAGCGGCGGTATGTGGAGTTGAAGCAGCGCCGCGACGGCATGTGGCAGCTGCAGGGCAGGCTCACCAACACCGTCGGTGCGCAGCTGAACGCCATCTTGGATCCACTCACCACACCGAGAACCAGCAGCATTGAACACGACGACGGCAATGTCATCCAGATACCGGATAATCGCCCCCAGATGCAGCGACTCCACGATGCATTGGAAGAGGCCTGCGCCCGGCTCCTCAAAAGTGGCGATCAGCCGTCAGCGGGCGGTGTCCCGGCATCGGTGATCGTCACCATCAGCCTGGAGGAGCTGCTCGCCAAAGCCGGACTGGCCGAGACCGCCGACGGCACCCAACTCACCCCCGCGCAGTTGCTGCGGATTGCCGATGAAGCCAAGATCTGGCCCACCATCATCGATCGCGACGGTGTCCCGTTGGCGCTCGGTAGAACACGCCGGCTCGCCTCCCCGGGCCAAACTATGGCTTTGATCGCCCGAGACGCCGGATGCTCGTTTCCCGGCTGCACCCATCCAGCAGCCTGGTGCGACCGCCACCACATCCTCGATTGGATCCTCGGCGGCCCAACCGATCTTGACAACCTGACGCTGCTCTGCCGCTATCACCACACGCATTTCTGCAGAAGGGCTGGAGCTGCCGGATCAACGCTGAAGGGCTACCTGAATGGATCCCACCCCGCGGGATCGACCAAGATCAACAACCCCACATCAACCCCCGCATCCGACGCATCCACACCCAACAACAACTCGACCGCCGCAACCGACGGCGAACACCGACCGCCGCATAACGGCGTCCGAACGCGGTACTTGGAAGTCAACAAGCCGGGCTTACATTCCATGCATTTTTCGACAGGCACCGATCAGTAATTCGGTCAACGATGTCTTGACCGTGAATTGTCGCATCGTAGGGACTGCCGGAGTCGAAGGCTTTCTCATGACGTACGCGTACCGTATAACCACAAGTGCCAGGAATCCGGCGGAAGGAGTTGTCTTGATCTCGGATAATGCGCATGCTGCCGATACCATTCCGCCATCAGCCCATTGCGGTGATGATCAAGCGATATAGACCAGTCCGCGTCGGCTGCCGTGCTCGGAGGGAGACAGGGTGAGTCCCACTTCCGGGCAGCCGTTTGTCCGCCTCGAGGCGGTCTCGAAGTCGTACGGCAGCGGTTCTTCCAAGCTTGACGTGCTTGATCACGTGGAGCTGGAGCTCCCCCAGGGTGAGACCACAAGCCTTGTCGGCCGATCTGGATCAGGAAAGTCGACCCTGCTTTCGCTGATGGCTGGGCTGATGCGTCCCGATGCAGGACATGTTTCTATCGGTGGACAGCAGATGGACCAGCTTGATGACGACGCCCGGGCCAGCCTTCGTGCCGAGCGGATCGGCTTTGTCCTGCAGTCGGATAACCTCATTCCTTTTCTGACCGCGGTCGAGAATGTCGAGCTTGCGATCGGCTTTGCTTCAGGTCGCCGCTCAATCGAACGGGCTCGCGAACTTCTATCCGACCTCGGGCTCGGACACCGGATGGATCATCTCCCGCGGCAGTTGTCCGGCGGTGAATCGCAGCGGGTCGCCGTCGCCGTCGCCCTAGCTAACGAGCCGGACCTGCT
>DATCXA010000046.1:0-3475 GCA_036566085.1 Propionibacteriaceae bacterium | reverse complement strand
CGATGCGGCCAACGGTGGGCCGATCCTGTGGCAGCACCTTTTCTGGTTCTTCGGGCATCCAGAGGTTTACATCATCGCTCTGCCGTTCTTCGGCATCATTACTGAGGTTCTGCCGGTGTTCAGCCGGAAGCCGATCTTCGGTTATGTGGGCCTGGTTGGAGCGACCTTGCTGATCGGCGCTCTGTCTGTTGCCGTGTGGGCACACCACATGTTCGTCACCGGCGCCGTCAACCTGCCGTTCTTCTCCTTCATGACCTTCCTCATTGCTGTGCCGACAGGTGTGAAGTTCTTCAACTGGGTCGGGACGATGTGGGGCGGCAGCATCGCTATGCGAACGCCCATGCTGTGGGCCGTCGGTTTCTTGACAACATTCCTGTTCGGCGGGCTGACTGGTGTCATCTTGGCGAGCCCGCCATTGGACTTCGCAGTTTCAGACACCTACTTCGTTGTTGCGCACTTCCACTACGTGGTGTTTGGCACCGTTGTCTTCGCGATGTTTGCTGGCTTCTACTTCTGGTGGCCAAAGTTCACTGGCAGGATGCTGGATGAGACGCTGGGCAAGATTCACTTCTGGCTGTTGTTCATCGGATTCCACACCACATTCCTTATTCAGCACTGGCTCGGTGTAGAGGGAATGCCGCGTCGCTACGCGGACTATCTGCCCAGCGACGGTTTCACGCTCGGAAATCAAATCTCCTCGGTTGGCGCGTTCTTGCTCGGCGGCTCCACACTGGTCTTTTTCTGGAACGTATGGAAGAGCCGGAAGAACCCGAAAGTCAATACCGACGATCCGTGGGGCTGGGGTCGCTCCTTGGAGTGGGCGACGACCTGCCCGCCGCCACGGCACAACTTCACCCAGCTGCCCAGGATCCGCTCCGAATCGCCGGCTTTTGATTTGCACCACCCAGAGATCGCGATTCAGGAGTACGGCACCGAGGAAGATGAGTTCGACGAAACCACCGTGGATTCCGGTGACGACACCGGTCGGCTATCCGAACTCAGACACCGGGTAGCAGGCGATACCACAGATCTAGCGGCTCAATACGAGTCCAGCCACCACGGGCATTCACCAGATGCCGAGGAGGATCAGCGGTGAAGGTCGAAGCCTGGATCTTCGGTTCCCTGACCATCTTCTTTCTCATCGTGACGCCGATCTATTGGTTCATCACTGCAGACCGCAGCGGCGTTCCAGAGATCACCGGTACGGTTGCGTTGATCTTGACGTTCTTCCTGGTGTTCATGATCTGGGCTTACCTTCTTCTGGTGGCGCGGCGGATGCAGCCGCGACCCGAGGACAGGAAGGAAGGCGAGATCGCCGAGGGCGCCGGTGAGTTGGGTTTCTTCCCACCGTCCAGCAAGTGGCCGCTGTTCCTGTCGCTAACCTTCGTTCCGGTCGTCTTGGCTCCGGTCTTCGGCTGGTGGCTGATGATCATTGGCTTTGGCTTCGGATTCATCACTTTGACAGGACTGCTCTACGAGTTCTACCGCGGAGATCACGTGCACTGAGCCTGCCCGCCTTGGGATCGTCGATGCCCGTTGTGGGCGAGCATGATCGTTTCCGCGGCCCGATGAAGGGAATAGATCGGCGGGCGGTTCCGCTTCACTTGCATAGCTGATCTATGTGATGAGTATCCAATGCCGCTCAGCATGCGACCCGCAGGAGATTTCGTGACGTCTACCATGACAACCGCCGAAGATCTGAGTGCCCACACAGCCCCAGCCCGCGAACGAGTGGACTTCTGGTTCGATCCGGCGTGCCCGTTCTGCTGGATTACCTCGCGCTGGATTCTGGAGACCGAAAAAGTGCGCAATATCGACGTGCACTTCCATGTCATGAGCTTGGCCGTGCTGAACGAGGGCAGAGACGTCTCCGATAAATACCGGGACAAGTTGCAGTCCTCTTGGGGCCCGCTACGCGTGGCGGCGGCGGCCGCACAGTTCAAGGGAGAGCAAGTCCTCTCGGCTCTTTACACCGCCCTGGGCACTCGCATCCACAACCAGGGCAATCAGGACCTGTCCATAGTCATTGCTGAAGCGCTCGACGAACTGGGCCTGCCACCGGAGCTGGCTGAGGCCGCTGAGTCGACTGACTATGACAACGCGATCCGCGAAAGCCACCATGCGGGGATGGACAAAGTAGGCGAGGACGTGGGAACCCCGACCATTCACGTCAACGGCACCGCATTCTTCGGACCAGTCATCACCCGAATTCCACGAGGTGAGGACGCCGGTCGGATCTGGGATGCCAGCGTCGCTCTGGCCAGCTACCCCTACTTCTTTGAGATCAAGCGTGAACGCAAGGACTCATTGCATTTCGACTGAGCCGGGACCGACGCGGACCGCCACTGTCCGAGGAGCATTCACAGTGCACATGTCCATCGCCAGTAAGAGGCATGCCTCGTAGCTTCGTTGTCACCAGCTTGGGCGATTAGGTCAAGCGGAAGACCCGGGACTCCCAGGGGGCGAGCGGGTCGGTGGGACCGGGGAAGGAGCCGGGAACGGACGCGATGAGCGGCTCCGCCGATGACCACGCAGCCAGCTCGGACAGGTCGGGGACCACGTCAGCTGCGGACGACAGGTTTGCCACGACCAGCAGCCGAGTGTCATCCATGGAGCGTTCGAAGCAGTAGAGCTGCTCGTGGTCAACCTGGAGCATCCGGAACGTCCCGTGCGCGACGCAAGGCTCGGCGTGCCGCAGCGCGATGAGCCGCCGATAGTGCGAGAAGACCGAGTTGGGGTCATCGACTTGTGCGGCGGCGTTGACGGAGCCGGACAGCGGGTGAAGCTCGAGCCAGGGCGTACCGGTGGTGAAGCCGGCGCCGGGCGAGGCGTCCCACGACATCGGCACCCGCGCGCTGTCGCGCCCTTTGTACGCCAGCGCCCGGATCACGTCGGCGGGATCCTCGCCACGCGCGACGGCGCTGGTGTAGTGGTTGAGCGACTCGACGTCCCGCAGTTGGTCGAGCCTGGCAAAGCCTGCGTTGCTCATCCCGAGCTCGTCGCCCTGATAGACGTACGGAGTGCCTCGGTGCAGGTGCAGCACGGTTGCCAGCGCCTTCGCGGACTGCTCCCGATGCTCCGGTGCGTCGGAGCCAAACCGGCTGACGGAGCGCGGCTGGTCGTGGTTCCCGAGGTAGAGGCTGTTCCACCCGACCTCGGCCAGCCCGTCCTGCCAACGCCCGAGCGACTGCTTGAGCTGCAGCATTGTCATCGGCACGACGTCCCACTTCCCCTTCGGGCCGGAGTCGAGGTCGACATGCTCGAACTGGAATACCATGTCCAGCTCGCCGCGCGACGGGTCGGTGTAGAGCACCGCCTCCTCCACTGAGCAGCCGGGCGTCTCACCGACGATGAGCAGCCCCGGCGGACGACCGGCGAAGACCTCGCGGTGCATCTCTTGAAGGAATTCGTGGACTCGAGGTCCGTTGAGCACGAACGCCGGCGTGTCGGCGAAGCTGACGGTGTCAACGACACA
>DATCXA010000045.1:0-7621 GCA_036566085.1 Propionibacteriaceae bacterium | reverse complement strand
CGTGTCGTTGATGTTGCCGGCTCCCAGCGTCACCAGGGCGAGCCCCCGGTCCAACGGCAGCCCTAATGCCCGGCGTGCTGTGTCACGGTCCTCCAACTCTTCGGTGTCAAGCAACGTCACCGGACCGATCCTTACGCCGTCGGCGTACGAGGTCGCTCCCCGGTCGTACGCCTCGGCGAGCTCGCCCGGCGCCAGCACCATGTCGAACCAAGCAGCCTTGTCGAGCTGCTCCACGCTTCTCCCGCGGCGCCACATTCCGCGCCGCGACCAGATCCAACGCGGCTCTGGATGCGCGTCTTGCACCCGGGGGATCCCGTCGTACGGCCAGGTGCCGTCGAACACGACTACCGCGGGGCGCAGCCGGGCAACAACGTCCGTGACCCGCTCAGTGAAGAAGTCGTGCCAGCGTCGAGAAGCCAACCCTGTGGCGCTAGCCGACGGTAGGTACTCGAACGGATATCCGTACTGGGCTACAACAGGTACCGCTTGTGAGAGCGACAGAAAGTGCGGCGCCAGATCGGGCTCCGCCCTCCGGGCGTACGCCATCAGTCGGGTAAGGTGCCCCATTCCCGCTCCATTGCTGCTGATCAGCAGCAAACTCGGGCGTACGGATGTGACTGGCTTACGTGTGGCGGGGACCGGCTTGTTCTCAAGTGCCGTTTCCGGCGCCCCGATCAGCTCCGAGAGCCGACGTTGATGCGCCTCGTAGCTGAACCGGGCACGGACGGAGGACTCGGCGAGCCTGATAATTTCCTGGTAGGCGGCACGATCGCGGTACAGCTGACTCAGGACTGCCGGTACCTCGGCCGGTTCGGCATAGATCGCCGCGTCGCCAAATAGCGCGCGAAAGTGTGGCGGCAAAATCGCAGGGAGGCCGCTGGCGATCGCCTCCAAGATGTTGCGCCCGAAGGCCTCGATCCAGGCGGGGTGATGGTAATAGGCGAAGAAGTCCAACTCCGCCAGGAACTCTCGAGGATCCATCGCGCCAAATGGGGTCACCTGCCAGGAATTCGGCACGTAGCCCAGCACCTCACGTACCGGGTCCGCGCCACCGAGGATCTTGACGATGGCCGATCCATCCACCGGATAGACAGCCTCGATCTCGTTCGGGTCGGTTGGCCACTTCTGAGCAGAGGGTCGGCTATGACGACCGATCACCGGCACATTTGATCGCCAGGTGGGCCGCTCCACATGCCAGGCGTCGACGTCGATGACATTTACCCAGTCCTGCTCTCGCAGTCGGACAGGGAGCTCGGCGGCGACTGCCTCGCGTACCAGCGGCCCAATCGGCGCCCAGAGCGGAGCAACGCCGAATCGCTCCCGGGCGATCCGATCAACCGCCGAAGGTCGATAGTGCCGGTAACCGTCGATGTCAATCGGCGGGGCATTCGCCACAAGCACCAGATGCTCGGTCTCAATAGGGGGCAGTTGGTCGAACGCCGCCTGCAGCACCGCCGGATGTCGTACCACAACAAGCTTCGTCAAGATGGGCCGATCACCGACGAAGAGTCTCGCGCCGCTGCGACGAATTTGCTCGCGGATTCGTGAATTGACCGGCCTGAGCCAAGACACCAGCGGGCCATTCATGTGCACGAGGCCGGTCGACCAGCCGACCTGCGCCTGGGCAGCAATCTCTTCCGCCAGGCTGTGAGAAGTGCCCCCAGGAAAGCGCAAGTCGGACAACATCAGGACGTCGACCTGTCGCTGTGCGGACACGGCGGGGGACCTCATCGGTTGCATAGGCACAGGACATTAGTCGCGGAAGCGCATGATCAAAGCCATGGAAACGATGACATCACCTTCTTGACACTTGCCGTTCACCCGAATGTAGGAGGGCACGCACTGTGGAACTTCGAGGTCTCTATAGCTCTGGCAGCAGGTGCGAACTTAAGGTGAACCGGTAGCAAATGACAATGCTGTAATTCTCCACAGGTGGGGATAAGTCTGTGGAAAGAGCAGCCTTCGACAAGCTCAAGCCACAGGTCAGGGCTGAACGATCTCGGGCTTTTCCCAGAACCACGTAGTGACCAGCCGCGCGCGAGCCAAACGGGCACCAACGATCATGATCAGCCCAGCCAACAGTGTGGGAACCCACGCGTAGCCGAGCAATGTCGGTACGCCGACCTGGGTCAGCAATTCGTACCCGAGCACCACGGTTGAGGCACTCAATAACAGGCAGACACCTGACACCATGACCAGCCGACGCGACCATTTACCGACATCTTCGGCAATAAGCACCCAGAACGATCCCAGGCCAGTGATCAGACCGATTTGGTGCAACGCCAGCCCGAGGTAGGTGAGGCTAATCCCCATCCCAGCATCGGCCACGCTCCTGGCACCCGAGAAGGCCTCCGCATTCGGGTTAGCGATAAGGAAAAAGTGGCTGGCCGGGATAAGAGAACGACCGGGCAATACGGTCGCCGCCGCAACCATGATGTGCGGCACGACGGCACTCATGATCATCAGCAGCAACGCGGAAACGCCCATAGCGGTGCGGCCTAACTGGGCGCGCCGGTCACGCCCGAGGTCTTCGGGGGATGTCAGCCGGTACATCCATGCCCTCCTCGCCAAGCTCATCGAGACGGCCTGTGACCAGTCTGGACCTCAGGTCAAGCGGGCCAAGCGGTTCAGGCTTCGACTACCACGATCCGCACGTGGGCGGTCACCGCGTCGTGCAGCTTGATGCCAACGGTGTGCAAACCTACGGTCTTGATCGGTTTGGCGATTTGCACGGCGCGCTTGTCGATCGACGGTCCACCGGCCTTCTTGATTGCGGCGGCGACATCGCCAGCGGTCACCGCGCCAAACAACTTGCCGGTGTCACCGGCCCGTGCGGGCAGGTCGATGGCCATATCCTCCAGCTGACTACGCACTTCCTCGGCGTGATCCAGCCCGCGAATCTCCCGGGCGGCACGGCTGCGCTTGATCCCATCAATCTGTTTTTCCGCACCACGCGTCCAGCGGATCGCGAACCCTCGCGGAACAAGGAAGTTGCGACCGTAACCGTCCTTGACGTCAACGACGTCGCCCGGGCCACCGAGCTTGTCGACGGGGGCAGTGAGTATGAGTTTCATCCCAGCACCTTTCACCGGGCCGTCGAGGCGTACGGCAGCAGCGCCACCTCACGAGCGTTCTTGATGGCGATGGCGACTCGACGCTGCTCCTGAACCGAGAGCCCCGTCACTCGACGGGCACGGATCTTTCCCCGTTCAGAGATGAACTTCCGCAGGGTTGCAACGTCCTTGTAATCAATGTTCTGGCCAGCGCGCAGCGGGTTGGCCTTTTTCTTCGGCTTGCGCTGTGCAGGAGGTGTCGTGGCCATTGTGGTGCTCTCCTTTCGAGCCCGGCGCGGCGGCGCTCTGAGTCGCGCAGCCGATGGCCGGAATGTGCCGTGGTGGTTTGTACTGAATTCTGTTGTTGGTGAGATGTGGGATTAGAACGGTGGCTCGTCGCTCTGTTGCGTTGCCCAGGGATCGGAGCCTTGCTGGGACCGGGCGCCAGCCGGAGCGGGTGTCCCGCTCGCCCACGGGTCATCGCCGAAGCTGCCGGCCGAGGGACGGGCGGAACCGCCTTGGTTACTGCCGCTCGCATTGCGTGTCACCTTTGCCGTGGCATAACGCAGCGCCGGGCCGATCTCGTCAACATCGACCTCGAACACCGTACGCCGCTCCCCGTCTCGGGTCTCGTAGCTGCGCGACCGCAGCCGGCCCTGGACGATGACCCGCATCCCCTTTTGTAGTGACTCAGCGACGTTTTCAGCAGCCTGGCGCCAGACCGCGCAGTTGAGGAACATCGCCTCGCCGTCTCGCCACTCATTGGTCTGCCGATCGAACGTACGAGGCGTCGATGCGACGGTGAAGTTTGCAACTGCTGCCCCCGAGGGCGTAAAACGCAGCTCCGGGTCGGCCGTGAGGTTGCCGACCAAGGTGATTGTGGTTTCGCCTGCCATGAAACTCTCCGTTGTGATGAGCGATGTGGTCTTTGACTAGTCAGCCTGCCAGCCACCACTGACGCTATGCGCTGGCGCGCGACAATCTGTGGATAATCTCGCCCATCTCAGCGCAGATTGGGCCGGATGACCTTGGTCCGCATGATTGACTCATTGATGGTGAACTGGCGGTCCAGTTCCTTGACGTCCTTCGGCTCCGCAGTGACATTGATCACCGCGTAGATGCCCTCGGACTTCTTACGGATTTCGTACGCCAGCCGCCTACGGCCCCAAATGTCGACGTTATCGACGGTGCCGCCACCTTTGGTGATCACCTTTAGGTGTTTGTCGAGCGTGGGCTGAACCGTACGCTCCTCGGTGTCCGGGTCGAAGATGACCATGACCTCGTACTCACGCATGCGCTACCCCACCTCCTCTGGTCTGAGCGGCTATGAGACGGCCCCATAGCAGGAGGGCGAATGCTTCGGCGCGACGAACTCCTCGCCGGGCCAACGCTGAACTCTACCCGGTGACCAGCACGTCGCACGAATTCATAACCTGTAGGCCATGACCGACGTCCGTGATGAACCTCCTCCATCACTCGAGGATCCCAAGGAGATCCTGCTGCAGCAGCTGAGCTACTACCGGGCCACGCTGTTGGCCAAGCTCGAAGCGCTGAGCGACGACCAGTTGAGAAACAGCGTCGTGCCCTCGGGTTGGTCACCACTGGGGCTGCTCAAGCACCTCGTATTCGTCGAGCGGCGCTGGATGCAATGGGGCTTCGAGGCCGAGCAGCTGTCGGATCCCCGAGGTGATGAGGACCCCAGCGGCAAGGGTTGGCTTGTGACCCCTGACGACAATGTCCCCGGTCTGCGTGCACGGCTGGGCGAGATCGCTGCACGTACCGAGGCGGTTGCCAAGAGCGCGGAGCTGACAGATCGGGGCAAGTTAGGCGGCCGGTTCGCTAGCGATCCGCCCACACTTGGCTGGATCCTCGTCCACTTGCTGCAGGAGTACGCGCGCCATGTCGGACACTTGGACATCGCACGGGAGCTGATCGACGGATCCGTTGGCGAATAGGACACTACTGCGCAAGATCACCAGGAAAGAGCCAACACAGCCCAGGACCAAGTGCATCACGCCAGGATTCCCACGAGTGTCCGTCACGTGTCTCGATATAGTTGATCTTCATTCCGGTGCTGCGAAAGATCGGCAGCATGCCACGGTTCGCTTCCGCGAGGTCCTCGTACGCCCCGCAGGAGATATACGCCCGCTCGGCGGCGCGTACCGGAGCCCCACGGTAATGATCAATAAAGCGCACCACCGGATCGAACCCTCTTCCCTCACCATGCCACACGCCACGATCTGAATAGAGGAAGGACCCGGACTGCAGCAGTAGCGACCCGTACGTGTCCGGGAACCTGACGGCCGTGGCAAGTGCGGCAACGGCGCCGAAACTAGTACCCATCAGGCAGCGGCCCAGTGATGCAGCGAGCAGGGGAAACTCTTCCTCAAGTCGGGGCAGGAGCTCGCGGCTGATCCACTTCGCATGATCAGGATCGTTGGGGTATTCGACAAGTCGCTCGCCCGGGTAGCTGAACGCGACAATGATCTTGGTCAGCAACTTGTCGTGAATCAGGTTGTCGAGAACGATCTTCATGGAGGCGTAGTCCAAATAGTCGCCGCCATCATGAACGATGAGCAACGGGTAGCGCGCATCGGGTTCCAAGCCGGCTGGCTGATACACAGTGACGCGGTTGTCCCGACCTTGAGCCTGACTGTGCACCTCTATCTCCAGCAGGCTTCCAGGATCGGTTTCGGTACGAAAGCTAGCCCAGTCCGGGACGGTATAACCCGGCCCGTGACACACCGAGCAGTCGCCGAACGGGCTCCGGGCCAGCTGTGGATTGTATGGATCATTGAATCGCCACGATTGTCCGCTCCGGATGATCTCGAATTGGTACTCAATCCGAGCGCCCCATTCGAGCTTGATCGTCAAAAACCAGACATCGGTCTCTGCGATTCGCCTCAGTTCAAGATCATGGGGCCAGATGTTGATGCGATGGCGCAGGTAGACGGAGTCGGCTTCGGCCCGTACGGCAAATGTGGCGATGTCGTCCTCGACTACGGGAAGGGCGTGCTCTTGGAAGAATGTCGCTGTGGCCGCTTCGCGTTGCCATGAATCGGACAAAGACGCAACCGTTACGCGCAACTGATCAATCGCCAGCGACCGGTCGCCACTCACCGGGCGATGCTATCTGCAGCATTCTCGAGCCGTACGGACGATAGGCTCGCTGAACCGAACACGCTCGCAGGAGGAGTGCACTATGGCCGACTATCAGGCCACCCCACAGCCGGTGGCAGATCCCGGCAATACGCTCGGCATCGTCGGCCTCATCTTGGCCATCATTCCCTGCACGTCGACCATCGGACTGGTCTTGAGCATCGTGGCATACATCATCTCGCGCAGGGCGAACTTTCATAATGGCAAAGCCCTGGCTGGCATCATCATCGGCGCCGCCTGGCTCGTCCTTGGATTCATCCTCCAGCTGACTATGGGCCTCGGCAGCCTATTCCAGACGAGCTGATCCGGCTCGCCTAACCTCGCCACGTACGCTGCTGGGCATGACCACTGAACCCCTGCCAGCGCTTCGCGGGCGCATCCGATTTCCGGATATCAGCTCCCGCGCGTACGAGCATCCGGCTGATCGCGGCGCTTTGGTCGCGCTGCGTGCCATTCCCGGGTTCGACTCCGTGCTGAAGACACTCTCCGGAGCCATAGGAGAGCGCAGCATACGGTGGCTCTACCTCGCAACTGCGATCCGCGTCTCGCCGGGCCAATATCCACAGCTCCACCAGATGTTGAACGAGTGTGCGACGACGCTGGACGTGCAGCCTGTTCCGGAGCTGTACATCGAGCAGGATCCCATTCCGCAGGCGATGGCGATTGGCCTGGACAAGCCGATCATCGTGATCAGCACGGGGATGCTCGAGCTGGTCGATGACGAGGGGCTGCGGTTCATCGTCGGCCACGAGGTCGGACATGTGCTCTCCGGGCACGCCGTCTATCGCACGATGCTGCTTGCCTTGATCAATCTCGCGGCTGCCATGGAGTGGCTCCCGATCGGTGCCTGGAGCATCCGGGCGATCATCCTCGGCCTCAATGAGTGGTTCCGCAAGTCGGAATTGTCGTGTGATCGCGCCGGCCTGCTGTGCTCCCAAGATCCCAGCGCGGCCTTGCGGGTCCACGCCAGCCTGGCGGGTGCTCGCAACCCCAACGACATAGATGTGGCCGGATTCCTGGACCAGGCGCAGGAGTATGAGACGCGGGGCGACGTACGCGACAGCGTGCTCAAACTGCTGCAGCTGAGTGGCAAGAGCCACCCGCTCGCGGCGCTGCGGGCGGCCGAACTGCAGAAGTGGGCCGCGGGTTCTGACTACGCCGAGATCTTGGCCGGCAACTACCCTCGCCGCTCCGATGACAAGGACGCTCCGATGAACGAGGAAGTCAAGGCCGCCGCCAACTCCTACAAGCAGAACTTCACGACCTCAGGCGATCCGCTGTACAAGCTGGTGAGCAAGATCGGTTCTGTCGCGGGCACTGCCGGCGGGTCAGCGGCCAACCGCATGCGTGACTGGTGGCGAGCTGGTCAGGACACCGGCAGCAGCTGATCTTGGAACATCTTCCGGTCG
>DATCXA010000017.1:0-3397 GCA_036566085.1 Propionibacteriaceae bacterium | reverse complement strand
CCTCGCACTCAGGATCCCATCGGAGAGCGAGTATTGGGATGCGCTCGCCCAGGTGGACGCCGAGCTGCTCAGCGCCTACTGGAACGAGATGCATCCCTGGCGCATCCGCGCCCAGGATGCTGACCGCGCAGCCCACGAGCTACTTGGTCACGATCGACCATGGGCCGCGGTGGAACTCCTCGCCGCCAGCCTGCACCTTGGCCGCAGCGACGAGCCATCCTCAGTCACGCCAGCCCTCGTTGCAGAGGTCCTGGACGCCGCGCTTGCGTCCGATTCCAGCGCAGAAGGGCGCGCCCAGTCACTTGGCTACGCGATCGGCCTCCTACTCGACTACCTCGCAACAGAAGACACCGAGCTGGACAGGGTGGCGCGTTACGAGTTTATGTTCTTTCGCCTCCTGGAGCAGCATCGCCAGCCGCGCGCGCTCTATGCCGTCCTTAGCAGGAATCCAACAGTCTTTGTGGATCTCGTGTCGCGGGTGTATCGAGGCAAGCAGCAGCCGCGACGCCAACGGGGCGAGGGGGAGGAGGCGCTGGCCCGGCATGCCTGGTGGGTCCTCCATCACTGGCGCGAGCTCCCTGGCCTACGCGAGGATGGCTCTGTGGACGGCCAGCATCTCAAGCAGTGGGTGCGCGACGCACGGCTCGCGTTTGCGGACGCCGATCGCGCCGACATCGGAGACGAGCAAATCGGACAGGTCCTCGCCACGAGTCCTCCGGGCGCCGACACCATCTGGCCGGCGGAGCCAGTAAGAGACATCCTTGAGGACATTGGCAGTCCCAGCCTTGAGACTGGCGTCCACATCGGCGCCGTGAACCAACGCGGAGTAACCACCCGCGGTGTGTATGACGGGGGCCAACAGGAACGTGCGCTCGCCGCTCGCTACCGGCAGTGGGCCAAGCAGACAGCCGGTAGCTGGCCACGGACATCCCGCGTCCTACGGGGCCTAGCGGAGAGCTACGAACGCGAAGCACAGCGCGAGGACGCACAAGCCGAGATTACGGCCGACACAGAGTAGCTCTCCCTTCGGCAACGACCGGGAGGGACCTTCTCCATCGTGAGATGGCAGGTATCGCGTGGGCGGCAGGGCGGCGAGTACCCCCTGCATGGTCGTCTCGGTAGTGCTGGGCGCGTGGGTGATGCTGCTTTCAAGACCCTTGACCTGAGGGTCTCACTTCGCCGCATGCTTGACTCGAACACTTGTTCCCCATATGGTCACGCGTCAAGGGTGGGAATGGACCGGTAGGGGCAAGCTTCCCGAGACGGGGGTCCGCGAGCGTGCGAGCTGTCCAGCACTCCCTGGATGATCTCGGTACACCCCTCGCCGATGTCGAGTTTGCGGTCCTCGATCTGGAGACCACCGGCGGCTCACCAGCCACGGACCAAATCACGGAAGTCGGCGTCGTCAAGGTCCGCGGCGGCGAGGTCACGGGCACCTTCCACACACTGGTCAACCCCGGGATGCCGATCCCACCGATGATCAGTGCGCTCACCGGTATCTCCAATGCCATGGTCGCCGACGAAGAGCCGATCGAGGTCGTGCTGCCTTGCCTGCTGGAGTTTCTCGGAGACGCGGTGCTGGTTGCACATAACGCCTCGTTCGACACACGTTTCCTCCAAGCCGCCCTGCAGGCGCACGCCTACCCACGACTGGAGTCGAGCATCGTCTGCACCGCGCGGCTGGCCCGGGTGCTCCTGCCTCGCGACGAGATACCGAACGTCAAGCTGGCCTCTCTTGCTCACTACTTGCGTGCCGGCACCCAGCCGTGCCACCGCGCCTTTACCGACGCCAAGGCCACCGTGGACGTCCTGCACGCCCTTCTTGAGCGCGCGGCCGGCTTCGGTGTGCTTGCTCTGAACGACCTACTGACCTTCCCGAAGATCCGCACCCAGCAGCGGCACAGCTACCGCAAGACTCACCTGGCGAACCAACTACCTCGCGCCCCAGGCGTCTATCTCTTCCGCGGCCGGAACAACGAAGTACTCTATGTCGGCAAGGCAGGCAAAGACTTGCGCAGCCGTGTCCGGTCGTACTTCTCCGGGGACGGACGCGCCAAGGTGGAGGAATTGCTCGACGCGCTGGTGACAATCGACCACATCGTGTGCGCCAACGACCTCGAAGCAAGCGTTCGCGAAGTACGCCTGATCCAGCGCTACCGGCCGCACTACAACCGGCGCAGCCGGGATCCGGAGCGCTACTACTGTTACCTCAAGCTCACGCGGGAACGGTGGCCGCGGCTCTCGATCGTCCGCAAACTCCTGGATGACGGCGCCCACTACCTCGGCCCTTTCACCAGCACCGCCCAGGCGGAGCTGGTCAAGGATGCGATCGAGGATTCCCTACCTCTCCGGCGCTGTACCCAGGCCATCGGCGCCCGCAAGCGAAGCTCTCCCTGCGTGCTGCTGGAGTTGGGCCGCTGCCCAGGTCCGTGCACGGGTGAGGCCGATGCCGACCAGTACGCCGAGCACGTAGCGGCGCTGACCCGCTGCCTCGATGGCGGCGACCCGGAGCCGCTGCTGGCAACCCTCAGGGAGAAGATGGACCGCTACGCCGCAGAACAACGGTACGAGCAGGCGGCCGTGACGCGCGACCGGCTGGAGGCGTTGAGTCGCGCCCTCGACGACAGACGACGCATGGCCACCATCTGTGCTGCTGGCGACCTGGTCTTGGCCACGCCACATCCCTGCGGGCGGGAGGTCACTGTGCTGCGCCATGGCCAGCTCGTCTCGGTCACGGTCATGCCGGCAAGCGACGCGATCCGGCTTCCGATCGACGTCCCGGAGCAGGACCCTCAGCCGATCGCCGGTCCTCCACCGCGACACATTGCTGACGAACTCCGCCTAGTTGCCCGATGGCTCGACCAGGTCGCGGGCGAGGCGGAAGTCGTTGCAGTCAGTGGCACACTTGCCGGACCAGCATTCGGTGGTGCCGCACTCCAGGTGCGCTATGACCCTGGAAGACAACCCCATGTCGTTCCTGGGGAGGCACGAGGTCGCCCGATGCTTCGACCCCGAGCGCTTCCCAGGCGCCGCTCCGGACCTATCCAGGGCGCCTTGAGGGCTGAAACCCACGTGTCGCGCATGTCCTGATCGTTGCTGCGACTCATGTGCTGATCACCTCACTGACCGGCGAAGACCAGCGGTGGTCGCCAAGAAGTGTGATCACGGGGCATGTATAGGGCAGCACCATGCCGCTGGGCAGTGTGTACAAAGTCCGTCGCAGACCAAGTTGTGCCCTAAGGGGACCCCTACCCTCCCGGCTGCTCAGCACCGCCTGTGTAGCGGAGATCAGTTCGACGAAGGACCAGTCATCGCTCACAAATTCAAGTACCCCGACCGCCTGGTCATCCAGAAGTCGGAATAGGACCTTTGCGTGGGGCCGACACCCGCGTCCTTG
>DATCXA010000002.1:0-3208 GCA_036566085.1 Propionibacteriaceae bacterium | reverse complement strand
GGCTGGACGCGGCCCGGGGCGCCGTCGCGATCGAATACGGGCCGCTGGTCTACTGCCTGGAAGCCGTCGATAACCCCGGACACCGGCTGGACGACCTCACCGTCGACGCCGCTGTCGCGCCCCAGGTCGTATCAGTGGACGGGACGCTGGGCGGCGTCGCGATTATTCGGACCGCGGGCCGCGTCCGGCCCCGGGCCGGCGCCTCATGGTGGCCTTACCGTCCTGCTGGTGGGCCAGCCGGAGACGAGTCCGGGGAGTTGGTACCGCTGACAGCGGTGCCCTACTACAGCTGGGGAAACCGCGAGCCGGGCGCAATGCGGATCTGGGTGCCCAACGCCTAGCCGGTCTGAGTTTGGGGCCTGAGCGACATGGTGACGGACTCACGCGACGCAATTCAGGGGCTGGACCAAATTTGCGATCACGTGAGCTGAGGTAACGGGAGGAATTAAGACCCCGCCGGACGACGTTGAAATGAAGTCCCGAGATGACCTCGGGAAGTGGGCGAGAGTGACGTCGGAAGGGTCCCGGTCCAAAGTCGGAGGTGGCCCTGATGCTGAGCGAGTTCCTCCTCTACCTGGTGGAAATCGTCGCGCTGGTAGGAGGCATTCTCCTCCTGGAGCGGATCGTTGCTGGGCCGCATTCAACGGCTGGCACCGGGTACGCCCGTATGGACAGCGCCTTCGACTTTGATCGATTGCGACGGAAGCAAGACGGCGCTGGAGTGGTCCGCGTGCTGCGCCACGGTCGACGCTCGACTCTTCCGCTGCTCCAGAATGTCGCCCACGAGCCCTGGCAACTTCGGGAGGCCGGCGAACAGTTAGTCCCAGTCGCCAGCATTGTGGGGTCGGTTGACGGCGCATCTCAGCTGTTCGACTGGAACTTCCGCCCGGTCAGCGATCGAGCTCGCGCCCGCCTGGGCAGCGTATTGGTCGCCATGCGTCAGGGTGAACCATTCCCGCCCATCGACGTATGGGCCTGGCGTGGCAAGTACTACGTTCTCGACGGCCATCATCGGGTCGCGGCAGCCCGAGCCCTGGGTAGCGACTACATCAGCGCTCATGTCATCGAGGTGATTGAGCTGTCTCGCTACGACGCGAAGACGGTGAAGGTTTGACAGTCGGAGTTCGGCGGGGCTCGTGCTCATGTCGTCTCCGTTCGACCGCGAGCTCACGCAGCGATAGACCGGATTCTGAACACCCTCGTCGAATTCCAGAGTGGCCGTTTTCAGTAGTGGTTTGTTGGCAGGTCCCGAGGCTGGGCACTGCCGAGCCGAGCTGGGACTGCGGTTTCCTCGAAATGAGAGGATGAGGGCATGCGGGCCGTACGGATCCACGCCAAGCAGGACATGCGGACCGAGGAGGTCCCCAGCCCCGAGCCAGATGCCGGACAGGTACGGCTACGGGTGGGCTATGTCGGGATCTGCGGGTCGGATCTGCACTATTACGCTGACGGCGCTGCGGGCGTCTTCACCATTCGTGAACCGCTGATCCCGGGCCATGAAGTGTCCGGGGTGATTGATCTTGACCCGACGGGAGAATTCGAGGCAGGCACACCGGTGACGGTGCATCCGGCTACGTGGGGCACCGCGCAGCCCGGTCTGACCGACGAGCAACGACACCTCTGGCCGGGTGGCGGTTACTTGGGCAGTGCGTCGACCTGGCCGCACACAGCCGGCGGCCTGGCGGAGCAGCTGGTTGTTCGCCGCGATCAAATACGTCCACTGCCGGCCTCGCTGCCGGTCAGGCGAGCTGCATTAGCCGAGCCACTGGCCGTCGGCCTGCATGGCCTGGCCGTAGGTGGGGACATTCGGGGCAAGCGCGTGCTGGTATCGGGATCGGGCCCGATCGGGCTGCTAACCGCTGCAGCCGCAGCCGCTGAGGGCGCGGCAGAAGTAGTCTGTGCCGACCTGCTTGCGGGACCCCTGCAGCGCGCGCGGTTGCTGGGCGAAGCCAGCCCAGTGCCGATCGGGACGGTGCAGATCGGCGTCGAGGACCTGCCGGACTCCCATTTCGACGTAACGCTGGAGTGCGCAGGGGTGCCGCAGGCGCTCCACGGGCTGCTGTTGGCCACCCGCCGGGCCGGCGTCATCGTCCAGGTCGGCAATCTGCCCGACGAGACTCGACCAATCAATCTGGCGCCGCTGGTGTCGAAAGAGATACAGCTGCGGGGTACGTTCCGCTTCAACGCCGAGATCGACGCCGCCATCACCCTGCTCGATCGCAACCCGCAGATTGAGCAAGTCGTCACTCACGTGCTGCCGTTTGAGGACATCGCCGAGGCATTCGCGATCGCCGCGAATGCTGAGATTTCCGGCAAGGTCCTGGTTGAGGTCAGCGCTTCCTGACGCTCGGCCGGCGAGATAGTTCAGGGCTTGAGCCCCGCGTTGGTCCTCGGTGCAATTCTCCCGGCTCACCAGGCCCGGCCCGGTCGCACCGAGCCTGGTGAGACTAGGGCTTCGCGTCTCACGGGACCAGAGCGATTTTGCCGGAATGGCCGGCGTCGGCGAGCTGGTAGGCGGCGTCCGCCTCGGCGATCGGAAATGTGTCGGTGACGATGATCTCTGGGTGCAGGTTCCACACGGGCAAGCGGGAGACCAGCTCACGCATGTGCTCCAGGCTGGTGACCCAAGAGCCGAGAATCGTGATCGAGGGGTGGATCAGGGCGGGACTCACCTCGGGCACAACCAAGCTGTTGCCCTCGCCGACGAGAACGACTCGCCCGCGCTCGCGCAGCAAGGCGATCGCAGTGCCGCGACCGGGCTCGCTGCCCGAGCAGTCGATGGCGACGTGCGCCCCGCCGTCGACTGCCGCCCGGGCCGCATCGACCTCGTCTGGGGCAAAGGCGGCGTCAACGGCGCCGAGCCGGACGGCCAGCTCGCGGCGCTCCGGGCTGGGGTCCAGTCCCACCCGCGGGACGGCGCCGAGCTTGCCGCCAAGCAGGCCGGCGGCGAGCCCGACGGGTCCGAGGCCCACTACGGCAAGGGCGTCTCGACCGCTGACCTGGGCGCGCAGCAAGCCCTCGTAGGCCGTGCCGAAGCCGCAGGCCACGCAGGCTCCATCGAGGAAGGTGACGAAGTCCGGCAGCACGATGCAGTCCCGCTCCTGAGCCAGGATCAGCTCGGCATGACCACCGTCACGCTGCCAGCCGTACGCGGCGCGGCGCGGCGAAGAGCAGCTGATCTGGTAGCCGCGGACGCAGTCGTCACACT
>DATCXA010000742.1:0-2364 GCA_036566085.1 Propionibacteriaceae bacterium | reverse complement strand
GACTCATAGGCCCGTCCCCGGGCTGCCTCAATGTCCTCGCCGAGCCCAACAACGGCAAGCACTCGACCGCCGGCGCTAATCAGAGTGCCCTGCGCATCTCGAGCGGTCCCTGCATGAATGATCATGGTCCCGTTGCTGCTCGCTGCCTCTAGACCGGTGATCACACCGCCGGCCATTGGCGTTCCGGGATAGCCCTGAGCTGCAAGAACGACGCACACGGCCGCGCCACTCCCCCATCCCAGCTCAGGATGTGCAGCAAGATCACCGACAGCGGCCGAGTAGAGCACCTCCCCAAGCGGGCTATCCAGACGAGCGAGCAACGGCTGGGTCTCCGGGTCGCCGAAGCGGGCATTGAATTCGACGACACGGACGCCATGAGAGGTCAGTGCCAGGCCGGCGTACAGCAGTCCGCTGAACGGTGTGCCGCGCCGCGCCATCTCATCGATGGTTGGCTGCAGCACCGTCTGCGTGACTTCCTCGACAAGATCATCCGGCGCCCACGGCAGTGGGGTGTACGCGCCCATGCCGCCAGTGTTAGGCCCGGTGTCTCCGTCCCCGACACGTTTGAAGTCCTGCGCAGGCTGCATGGTGCGTACGGTGCGCCCGTCGGTGATCCCGAACAGACTTACCTCCGGCCCGTCGAGGAACTCCTCGATCACTACCCGACCGCACTTCAAAGCATGATCAACAGCAACCTGTCGATCACTGGTGACGACGACGCCTTTGCCAGCTGCCAGCCCGTCATTCTTGACAACATAGGGCGGTCCGAACTCGCCAAGCGCTTGATCAACTTGGTCACCCGTCACGCATTCTCGGGAACGTGCTGTTGGCACCCCAGCCGCAGCCATCACCTGCTTGGCGAAGGCCTTGCTGCCTTCCAGCTGCGCTGCGGCCGCAGAGGGTCCGAAACAGGCGATGCCACTCTCGCGTACGGCATCGGCGACACCCGCCACTAGCGGCGCCTCAGGTCCTACAACGACCAGGTTGACGCCGAGTCGCCGAGCCAGGCTGGCTACCGCAGCCCCGTTGAGCGGGTCGACTGGATGATTCGGGCCCAGCTCTGCGGTGCCGGGATTGCCCGGCGCAGCGTGCAATTCGACGACGGCTGGGTCGCGGCCGAGCGCCAGGCTGAGTGCGTGCTCCCGTCCGCCGGAGCCGATTACCAGCACGCGCAATGCATCCACCACGTGCCGAAAGCCTACCCAAGCATCGAGGTACGAACCTTCTCTATGGAGCCGGCTGGACGAGCGTAGCCTTTCGTTTCGTGGCTGATCCCAGCTTCCCTACCCTGCATATCCGGCCGCGGCAGGGATGGCTTAACGATCCCAATGGTTTGTGCCGGATTGACGGCCGCTATCACGTCTTCTTCCAGTACAACCCTGCTGCGCCGATGCACGACGCCATCCACTGGGGCCATGTCAGCTCGATGGACCTGCTCCACTGGCAGCAGCATCCCAATGCGCTCGCGCCCCGACCGGGCCTCATCGACGAAGCGGGGTGTTGGAGCGGTTGTGTCGTCGACGACGGCGGCGTACCGACGGCCGTTTACACGGCAAATCCCAACCACGCCGGAAATGCTGTGGTAGCCCTCGCCCGATCGGATCGGTCGTTGACTCATTGGCAACAAGACGAATCGCCCGTGTTGGGCATCTCGGCAGCCTCTGGGCTCGATGAAGTCCGGGATCCCTTCATCTTCGTCCACGAGGGTCATCGGTACGCCGTGCAAGGGGCAGGGCAACCAGCCGGCCAGCCGCGGTTGGAGCTTTATGGCTGCGACGACTTGAGCCATTGGACCGAGCTCGGAACCTTGCTGACCCTCGACGACCCGATCGCCGCTGACGTTGCTTCTGCCAATATTTGGGAGTGCCCCAATCTGGCGCAGATCGACGACCAGTGGGTGCTGCTGGTCTCGTTGTGTCAGCTATCTGATCATGTCGGCCAGCCGGTCGGAGTGCGCTATTTGCTTGGCGACATGATCCCCCAGGGCCACGGATGGACCTTCAAGGCCACCGCGGGAGGTGTGCTCGACGACGGGCCGGCCTTCTACGCTCCACAGGTGCTGGCCGAACCGGACCGCACGCTGATGTGGGGTTGGGCCTGGGAACTACGCCCCAGCGCCCTGGAATTTGCGGAAGTGGGCTGGGCCGGCGTACTGACATTTCCGCGGGAATTGTTTATGCGCGATGGTCAACTCGGCACCCGGCCCCCAACCGAGCTTTCAGAGCTGCGCCGAGCCAGCCTCGCGTTGCGGCCAGGTGTGCCGTTCGAGGCGTCTGCCTTCGAGCTCATGGCGAGCGGGCCGGTTGCTCTGCGGTTGATTGACGATGGTGTCGATTTGCTGGTAGCGGCGGCTGACGGCACACC
>DATCXA010000739.1:0-4653 GCA_036566085.1 Propionibacteriaceae bacterium | reverse complement strand
TGCCCAGCTCGTCGAGCAGTTCGTAGAACTCCCCGACCAGGTTGGCCGTGCGATTCTCGCGCGGAACCGCCTCCTTCCATTCCTTCAGGAACCCGAACACCTTGCGCTGGGCCGGCCGGGACAGCAGGAAGATCCGCTGGTACTCGCCGAACAGCGTGTCGTCATCGATCGCCTGCCCCGGCCCGTAGAGGTCCCGCCACTCGACGTCAACCAGCCAGGCAAAGGTGTGGCCGAACAGCACCGCCTCGGGCTGGTCGAACAGTCCGGTGCGGCCGCCGGGCTGGACCGGGATATCGAAGGTGGCGAACTGCTCCACCAACTTGGCGTAGGCGGCCCGGGTACGTACGAGGACCGCGATGTCGCGGTACGGGACCCCGGCGTCGGCTAGGTCGAGAACCAGGCTGGCGATCCAACCAGCCTCTTCCTCCTCGGTCGGGGCCGACCAAGCGACCACCGCCGGCTCCGGGCCGTCGCCCGGAGGCCGGTACGGTTTCATCGCCTTGTCGATCCGCTCCGGGATCGTCCGGGCGAAACCGTTCGCGACCTCGATGAGCTGCGGCCGACTCCTCCGATTCGTCGTGATCTCGAACGTCGCCACCGCCGGGTACCGCTCCCGGAAGGTGACGATGTTCGTCACGTCCGAACCGCGCCACTGGTAGATGGCCTGCTGGTCGTCCCCGACCACGCACAGCGCAACCTGTGGTCCGGTCAGCAACTCGATCAGCCGTTCCTGGGCCGGGTTGACGTCCTGGTACTCGTCGACGATCAGGTGCCGAAGCGTGGCGTGGACCTGCTCGGCCAGCTCCGGGCGCTCCAGCTCCCGCACCGCCCGCACCACCTGCTGTCCATAGGTGAGGAGCCGGTAGTTATCGAGAGCCTCGTAGTAGGCGCCCAACACGGATCCGAACGGATCCGGCATGGTTGCCGGATCGAGTAGCTCGTTCTCCACCACGTCGACGGCCTTGAGGAACGCGGCGATCGATGCGAACGTGCGGCGGCGGCCCCCTGGGTCGAGTGCCTGCATGTCGAGGCGCTTCGCCTCCCTCGACAGGAAGGCCGTGAGCTGGTTGTCGTCCAGCACGTCGTACGTCTCGTACCGCGGCACACGCTGCTGGAGCAGCCGGAAGCAGAACGCGTGGATGGTCCCGACGAACAGCCCCGTCAACCGGTCGAGCGCGGCCGTGCCCAGCCGCTCCTCCACCCGGTGGACGATCCGGTTCTTCAACTCCGCAGCGGCACGTTCGGTGAATGTGAACGCCACGACGGCCTCAGCAGGCAGGCCCTCAGCGAGCAGGTCCACCACCCGCTGCGCCACCACCTCTGTCTTCCCCGACCCTGCCGCCGCGATGATCTGCAGGTGACCATCCCGGTAGCGCACCGCGTCGAGCGCGGATCCCGTTAACTCCGGCATCGGCGAGGACTCAGACGTGTCACGCCACTCACTGTAGCTCCACGATGAGCGCGCCAAGGGAGATCTCCAGCCAATGAATCTATTCGGGGGCGGTGATGTGAGACGGTCGTGAACGAGTGAATAACTCTCCCGCTACCAGGTCTCACGACCACACAGACACTGCTGGCGAAAGGCCGTTCTAAGAGAGGCGAGCCCAAGGCCGCCTGCGCTGCGGCGCCGGCCGTTCTGGGTATCCGGCACCCGGGGCGCGTTCGGGGCCGTCGCAGGCCCCGGGTGCCGGACGTTCATCAGCGCCTGGCCGTTACACGGTGTCGGCCGACCGGACGTGGCCGACGTGGCGGGCGGGTGATGATCGACACCGCCCAGGCACCGGTGACGGCACCGACCGCGAGCGCGGCGACCAAGGCGAGGAGCACCGTCGCCAGTGGAACGCAGCCGGTCATCAGGCTGCCGTGAACCGGGGGCCGGCCGGGGTGGCGTACAACTCGGCGGCCATCGCCCGCCTGGTCGGACACGGGTACCCGGGCGCCTTACGCCACCACCGCCATCGGCGAGGCCGGCACTCCACACACACTGGGCAGTAACCCTCCGGCCCCGGCTCATGCAGAGCGGCCACCGCCAACACGGTCCGCCCGAGGACCTCCGGTGACGCATCGACGATCGTCTCCGCGAACCCGACACGGCCCCTGCCGTTATCGGTCGCCGCATGCTCCTGGTCGCGCAGTTCCGCGGCATGCTCGTACTCGTCGCCAGCTAGGAACCCCACGTGAACCTCGTCGAACACCTCGCCCCCTCCTGTGCACTCTTGACCACGGCAGCGGCACCAGTCGATGCCCCGACACACCCACAGTCCGATCGGACGAGGTGGCGTGTGTAGCCATCACAGTGGTCAGGTGAATGCCCGGGAAGGTCCCACAACTAGTCCGATCGATCCGTGTAGCGTTAGTCCCTTTAACGTCGCCGCGGGGCATCGGACCCGCTCGGCACCAGCCTCGCGGACTGCTCGACGGCAACACCCTTGTCCCGACGCCCGCGTCACTTTCCAAGGGATGAAGGACGGGGTCTCATCGGGGTCGCCGGGAGCCAGACCGAACGCGCCGGCCGGGAATCTACTCGCCGACGTGACTGCCACTTCCGACGACTGGGAGCCGGAGAAACCCTCACCGGAGTTCTTCGCAGCCATGGTGAACGCCAGCGGCAGCATACCAAACGAGGCCGTCTACGTCGGCGTTGCACAGTCCAACCGGGACCAATATTTGGCAATTTGACTATTGGTTCCGACGGTCAGCGCCATGCATGGTCCGTCGACTTTGAGCCACACGTCTTATGTGGGCAAGAAGTAATGGTCATACACGAGTGCATTTTGAAGCTGTTCATTTAACTGATCGCACAGTCCAATCACGCCGTCGACCACCTCGCTCAACGCAGATGTCGTCACAGGCTCAAGTTCACCGTGAGCGATTCTGTGTCGACGACCACATAGCACCTCATCGATAAACTTTTCCCGTAATGCATAGTAATCAAGATATTCTAACGCGCATCCATTCAGCAGTATCCTAAAGTTAGAGGACGACAGGTTACCCGTCCGTAGATGATCGCGTGGACGTACCGCGAAAGGCGACTTTGTGCGAACGTCTATCGCCTGCATCAATTGAAGGACGTTTGATGGGCTTACTCCTTCAGCGGCCACAGATTTGACCGCCTGTAGTAAATTTAATGCCTGAAGCTCAAGCCTCAGCAACTGGGCCGCAGGACCTCGATCGCAGATATATTGCAAGTACACCTCAAGGGAAAATTTTGCGAAACCTTCCCAATGTGCATATGCCATTAAGTGAGATGCTCTTCTTAGAGCCTGCCCTTGAACGCCAGTCGCATCCGCAGCAAGCATGCGTAAGTCGACTAACTCTCGGCGGCGTCGGCCGAGCTGCTCGTCAAGTTTATCGATAACGAGTTCGACGCTCATCATCTGACTTCTACCTAATTGGGTCGAACAACCTGCGCCCCCTGGGTATAGTGCGCGCCATTCGAGTATCTGCGCGCAGCCCGGTGGCGAACCCTGCTGAAAGAGAGGGATCCGACCATACCTCTATTGCCCTCTCGAGGGCGCGTACCTCACTGGGGTGTGTGGCATAGTACTCGATGTGGTAGCCCAACCCGAGGCCAAGCATTTCGAAGGCTGTATTTAGAAATGCTCCCTCAAATCTTTTTTTATCAGGATTGTAGCGTCGAAATGCATCCTCGCCGCCATATTGCATTGCTAGCTGGAATGTCTGTTTGAAGCACCATGCTTCGTTATCGCGATCCAGATCACCATTGGCGAATCTGATTGCCTCGGAATCGAGGAACTTTCCAATGTTTCCCATTGTTCCGATCTGTGATTCGTCAAGTCTACGAAGCGCTATGAATCGCAATACTAGTTCAAGATCGTACTGTTCATGCTTTAGTCTATCATTTATCGCGACAGCCTCGGTAAAGTTCGGATCGTTGCGAAGCTCGTTCAGCCACGAATAGAATGTCTTATCGGCACTTATGATTAGGCAGCTTCGCACTTCCTGCGGAGTCAACTGGGAGCCGTAGGAGTTAAGCCGCTGGAACAAATCATACTTCGCAGTGGGGCTAGAGTCTCGCTTTATGATTTTAAGATCGACTTTAGACCTTCTGATGTCAAGCCGTTGGGCTTGGGTCAAGGATCGGGCGGGATCACTATCCTCCCATAGGAGGCCTTCAAGCTGAGGCAGGAAATCCGTTGCAGTAAGCCGCAACTTCGGCAGCAATTCTCCGCGCTCGTCTCGGAGCAGGCCCTGAAGCTCAAGAATCGTCGATATGCGCTGCACACCATCCACAACATCCCACGTTCCGTCCTCAGTTTGAGCAACGAAAATAGAAGGAAGTGGTATGCCGAGAAGAATACTTTCTATTAGCTTGCTCTTCTGTTCGTCTCGCCAACGATATACGCGCTGAAATTCTGGATGCACGTCGAGCTCGTTGTCTCGATACAGACTAGTCAGCTCGCCAATTGACATGCTATAGGCGTCCGTCGAAATCTCACGCCTGCGACGCGTAATCGTTTCCTGAAGGGAATCCATCCAGCCTAGCTCCAACCGTCTGTCTGGACTTTTGGACTGCTCCCACCTTAGACCCTTCGCGTAGGGTGGGTCCGCACATCGATGCATCGGCGTGCGGCGCCGCCCCTCGCCCCCCTGTCTGTGAGGAGTTTCCTTACTCGGGTCAAGGACCGGCGG
>DATCXA010000727.1:0-2694 GCA_036566085.1 Propionibacteriaceae bacterium | reverse complement strand
GCCGATGGTGACGGCTGGCCGGATTCGATCGCCGACGTCGAGTTCTATGTGTTGCCCTACCTCAAGGGCGAAGAGACCCTCGACCGAGTCGACGAGATGAAGCAGCTGAAGGTCGTCCAGACTCTGACCGCCGGCGTGGAGAACTTCCTGCCCTATGTGCCAGAAGGTGTGATCTTGTGCAATGCGGCGGGAGTGCATGATGCGAGTACCGCCGAACTGGCCGTCGCGCTAGCACTGGCCAGCGGCCGGCATCTTGATCACTTTGCCCGCAACCAGCCCAGCGGCATCTGGGATTCTCGGTTCGGCACCTCATTGGCTGATCAGCGGGTGTTGATCATTGGATATGGCCACATCGGCGCTGCCATCGAAAATCGGCTTGCCGGCTTTGAGGTCGCCTCGGTCACGAGGGTGGCGCGCCGGCCCCGCAACGACCCAGTTCGGGTGCATCGTGTCGAAGAGTTGCCGAGTCTGCTTCCGAAAGCTGATCTGGTCTTTTTGGTCGCGCCGCATACGGCGCAGACAGAGGGAATGATCGGTGGCCAGGAGCTCGCCGCTTTGCCTGACGACGCCGTGCTCGTCAACGTTGCCCGCGGCAGGCTTGTGGACACCGATGCGCTGCTGGCTGAGACCTCGACCGGCAGAATCCGGGCGGCACTCGACGTAACCGATCCCGAGCCGCTGCCACCCGAGCACCCGCTGTGGCGTACGCCAGGGGTGCTGATTTCACCTCACGTCGGCGGGGCCAGCACAGCCTTCTTTCCTCGTGCTGACCGACTGATCGCTGCGCAGCTGGGCCGTTTCGCCGCTGGACAGGAAATGGAAAACATCATCACATGACGCCCCTTGAGACGCCTGAGTCGCAGGCCATTGATCCCAATTGCCTCTTCTGCAAGATCGTTTCCGGAGAGCTGCCCGCTCGACGGATCTATGAAGACGACCGGGCCGTGGCGTTTCTCGATATCGGCGCCTGGCATCCAGGACATGCCTTGGTAGTGCCGAAGCGGCATGTGCCCGACATGATCGCCGGACCAGGTGTATTGCCCGAGATCGCTCCGGCGATAGATGCTGTCGCGCGGCTGCTCGTGGACCGGTTGGCGGCTGACGGACTCAACGTACTGTCCTCGACCGGCCAGGTGGCCGGCCAAGAAGTCTTCCATCTGCACGTACACGTCGTTCCGCGCTACGCCGACGAGCCCGGTTTGGGCCGGCTGGTCAACAGCGGTGTTGTGCCCGATGCTGAACTGGATTCGGTGTATCGCCAGATTCAGGCGGGCGCGTGAGCCTGCCGACCCGTTCGGCACCGGCAACATCACTATCGATAAGCCGGCGGCTAGCTCGTGCGTCAGCGGAGTTTCTGCCACCGTTCGCGGTCGCGTTATTGATCTTGCCCTTCATCATCCAGTACGGAAAGCTCGTTCCTTGGCACCCGTCGACAATCGACCTGCAGGTCTACGTGTACGCGGTCAAGGACATGCTCGCCGGCAAGGACATCTTCGCTACTACAACGCCGTTCTGGAATCTCTACTTCATCTATCCGCCGATTGCGGCGATCTTGATGACCCCACTGGCGTTCGGCCCATATCTGTTCTGGCAAGTGGTCTGGACTGGTGCTCTGGTTTGGGCCCAGCAGTCGGTGCTGAAACGCTGCGGCGCGCCGCGCGGCTGGAAGCTGGGACTGCTCGGCATTGCCGTGCTGGTAGCGATGGAGCCGATTCGCACCACGCTGGGGTACGGCCAGGTGAATACCGTCCTCATGGCGTTGGTCATTGCCGATCTATTGCCGGATGCGCCCGCCGAGCGGAGACGCATCCCGCAGGGCACCTTGATCGGTTTGGCGGCGGCGATCAAGCTGACGCCGGCACTCTTCGTGATCTTCGCCTTCCTGATCGGCAAGACTCGGGTCGCAATCACTGCCATGATCAGCTTTGCCGTCTTCACTGGCATCGGCGCGATCTTGCTCTTCCGCGAAACACTGGTTTTCTTCGGCGGTCTGTCTGGCGGTGAAACGCGCACTGCCTCACCGCTCTATGCGGGGAACCAGTCGCTGCTCGGTGTGTTCTTCCGGCTCTGGGACTCCTCGCGTACCACTACCTTGGTGGGGCTGACGATCTCTGGAGTGTTGGCTGTGCTGGGCTGCTTGGTGGCTGCTCATTGGTGGCGCAACGACGAAAAGGTCTTTGCGGTCGCGATCGTTGGCCTGACCACATGCCTTGCGTCGCCGCTGTCGTGGACCCATCACTACGTGTGGATTCTTCCTATGGGAATGGCGGTGCTGTCACCGGGCGTGCCTCGATGGGCTCGATATGTTGGTGGCGGCTGGGTCATCTGGGCATCGGTCTGCCTGCCGTTAGCTGTGCTTCCATACGCCGGCGGACGGGAGCGGCAATTCGATCTTCTGCAGCAGCTCGTCGCCAATCTTGGGCCGATCTTGGGGGTGATCTTGATCCTCGGTCTTGCCTGGCAGCTAGTCGTGACGACCCGAGTTCAACTAGCATGACCTGCGCACCCGTGCCAGGACGGGGGCTGTGACGGGGGAGCTTCCGAGCCATGCCTGTGACCAAGCCTGTGTTCAACGACGACACCGGAAGGCGGGCGGCTGTCCTACTTTGGGTCGGCCGGGCCGTGGTGGCGGTTTGCCTCATTCTCTGCGTGGCTATCGGCTTGACCCTGACGACTCACATTGCCCTTCCTGGA
>DATCXA010000725.1:0-2204 GCA_036566085.1 Propionibacteriaceae bacterium | reverse complement strand
GGTGTGCGGCGAGTGGGTCGTTGTCACTCGTCTAGTCACGCAGCTCTTGGTCCCCACCTGCAAACTCCAGCTGCCGGCACAGCTGGCGATGCCGCAGAAGAACGTGACGGTACGCGTTTGATGGGTGATGTGGCAGTGTCTAGGAGCAGTAACCCAACGAGATCGCGCAGGCGGGTGATCAGCCAGAGGTGTCCAGCCCGTTGCGTCCAAGCGCTGCTCGGATCTGGCTGAGCCACTCTGTGCCGAGCTGGCGCCCGTTTGGGAGTTGGTCGCCTCGGTCCCAGCGCCACGTTGTAATCATCGCCAGTACGAGGATCCGGCAGTCGCGCAGCAAACCACTATTGACACCCGGATAATGCTTGCTGACTTCCTCGGGCGCATGGGCGAGGTCGAATTCCACAGGCCCACGGCAACACGTCTCGAGATCGATGAACAGCAGCCCGTTCTTCGTGGTGAGCAGGTTGCCCGGGTGCGGCTCGCCGTGCAGCAACTGCTCGACGCCGCCTTCGCTGATCCGTCGTCCCAGGCCTCGTAACGTGTCGCGGAGCAGCTCCCGGTCCGCGTCGGCGAGCGCCGGAGTGTGGTCGCGGCTTGCCACGAGTTGTTGGGCCTGGTCGACGGGATCCGTGAAGTGCGGCGCCGGGACATCGAGCTTGCGCATGCCGGCATGGAGCTGCGCGAGCGCATTGGCGAAGTCGGTTGCTGAGACCTCTCGAGATGTCACGGGCTCGTAGTAGGTCCACAGCGTGACCACGAAGCCATCACGCTGATAGACGCGTGGCTCCACTCGAGGCTCAAGGGCAGCCACTGGACATTCGGATTCGAGGAGCTGCTGAGCAAGCTCGAGTTCGAACTGTGCGACCTGATGCGCTACAGGTGCCACCCGGGCGAGGGTGTCACAAGGCAGTAGCCGCAGGGTGAGCTTGTTCGAGTCATGAACAACGATCGCCTCATCGGCTGTCAGGCCAAGTGATGACGCGGTTGACTTGGCCGCAGCCACCGCACGGGGAACCGCTGATCCCTGCATCGTCGCGCCGACCCTCTCCCCGCACCGCTGCCCTGGAACTCCAAGCGGTGCAGGGACCAACAGCCTCGGCACCATACCAAATTTGACCATCGGCCTCATCTGTCATCTCGCGCCACATGGCGAACCGTCAACCGAACACCAGGTAGCCGAGCGCAGTAAGGGCTGAGCCGCTGTGGTTCGCGCCATGTACCGGCTCATCGCCGGCCAGATCGCTGAGCGGTGGGCGATCCGCGACGACCTCGGCATGCTTCGACAACTCGGTGCCGTCCCAGTAGCTCACCGGCGGCGTTGAGTCGCTTGCCAGCTGATGAGGAGGATCTGGGCTATGGCTCGGGTCAGCGCCATCCGCGTCCCACAGCGACTGAACCGATAGTGCCGCACGCTCATGCTCAGATCGCCATCTCCAGGCCTGGTCAATTACGTGGCTCCAGTTGATGCATCACGGCTGTCGGACAGCCGCTGGGCCACCGGATCGGACTCGACCAGCTCGGCAACTGCACGATCCAGGTTGATGGTGCGCGCCTGGGTAATCGCCTGCTCGTACCGGTCGCCGAGAGCAGCCCGCACCTCCCCGTCCAGTTGGTGGTGCTCCTCCGCGCCGATGGGCCACACCCGGTCACTGACCAGCCGGGTGCCGCGCTCGGCTAGTGCGTACAGCTGGCCAGCACGCTCAACCCTGCCGTCCCGGAGCTCTGCTGTCGCCCAGAGCTCCAGTGCATAGCCCATCTGGGATGGGTTTCGGAGGCGACGAGCGACCAGCAGCGCCTCGATCGCAGAACTGCGGGCAGCCACTACGTTGCCCAGCCCGAGGGCGGCCCTAGCGAGCTGGGTCGACGCGTACACCCGTACGTACGAGTCGCCCATCCGCGTGGACATGTCGTGCGCCTGCTGAGCGAGCCGCCGGGCCTCGTCCATCCGGCCATGGATCCGGGCGAGCACTGCACCCGCTACGAGACCGAAGCCGACCGCGAGTGGCTCGCCCTCAGCCTCTAACCGGCGGGACGCTTCCGTCACCCGATCCCGCCACTGCCCGTCGTCGGACCCAGTGCCCCGGGCAATCGCTTGCAGTAGCTGGGCTAGGGCCATGATGCGCCGGTCTTCGCCCTCTGCGGCGACCGGGAGAGCATCGTCCAGGCCGGTCTCGATCGGCTCGAAATCGCCCAGCAGGAAGGCTTCG
>DATCXA010000720.1:0-6883 GCA_036566085.1 Propionibacteriaceae bacterium | reverse complement strand
CCCCCACCGCAACACCTAAAAGGCGCAGACGGCGAGCGGCGCAGGGCATATTCAGAGCGTACGCTGTGCGATCGGCCACCTCGCCAAGATCAACAACAGCAGCACCGTGCGTAACATGAGAGCGGTTCAGTTCTCCTCGTCCTCGGACCGGCGCCGGCGCAACCTGCCCTTACGCGGTGGCCGCTGGGCCTGCGCCGGAGTCGTACGAGATGCGAAAAGTTGACGGGCGCCACAGGCGGCGGCCAGCGAACAGCTCCGCGTCGTACCGTTCGCGCTCATCCGAATCACCACCGAGTCAGCCGGCACTTGGTGGCCGACCACGACCCCATCGCCATCCTCCAGCGCGACCTGCTCCCCCACGGCGGGCGCCGTACGGGCAAATTCGGCATACAGCGGGTGCTCGTATTTGAGACAGCACATCAGTCGGCCGCAGGCGCCCGAGATCTTCAGTGGATTGGGCGGAAGATCTTGCACCTTGGCCATCCGGAGGCTGACCGGTTCGAAATCCTTCAAGAACGTGGCGCAGCACAAGTCGCGGCCACAGTTGCCCAGCCCGCCAACCAGCCGCGCGGCGTCCCGGGATCCGATCTGCCGTAGGTCAATTCGCGCGTGCAGCGTACGAGCCAGCTCACTGACCAAAGTGCGGAAGTCGACTCGATGCGGCGCGTTGAAGTAGATCACCACCAACTGGTCGAAATCGATACCGGAATCGATGAAGTCGACAGCAATCACCTTCATCGGCAACTGGTTCCGCTTGATCAACTTCTTGGCAGCCAGCTTCGCCTCGGCGCGCCGCCGCCTGTTGGTCGCGTCTCGCTCTAGCTGCTCAGGACCAGCCGGGCCGGCACAAACCGGCAACTCTGTGAATCCCTCTTCTTCCACCCACTCGGGTGCCCAAACGCATTCGGCAACCTCAGGGCCGGATTCGGTGGGTACCAGGACACGGTCACCGACGCTGTACTCGCGCTCGCCCGGATCGAGGTAGTACAGCCGACCGTACCGTTCGAACGACACAGCCATCACCCGCGGCATGGGCTCAGCCTAAAGCGCAACTCGTCATAATGCGCGCAAAAAACCGGAAGCCCGGCAGATGCGGGTCTGCCGGGCTTCCACGGGTGGGCGTACTGGGGGGCAGGGTCCCACCCGCGCCATTCAGTTCTATTTAATTTGGGTCTATTTAATTTGGGTCTATTTGGTTCAGGCCTCTTTGATCTTGAGGACTTGCCCTAGGTAGATCAAGTTCGGGTTCTTGATCGTCTTCTTGTTGAGCTTCCACAAGCCTTTCCAACCGCCCTTGACGTGGTACCGCTTCGCGATCTTGCGAAGCGTGGCACCACGTTTGACATGAATAGTTTTGGCGGTTTTGCCTGTAGCACTGTACTTCTTCTGAGTCGACTTCTTGGCGATCTTCTTCTTAGAGTCGGTCACGTTCTGCGTTTTGGACGCTCCGGGATTGCTTGCCGGCGTTGCGTTCCGGTCTGCCTTCCCGTTCGACTTGGTCAATCCCGCGCGTCGGCTGCAGACCGGCCAGGCACCCGGACCTTGACCTGCTAGCACCCGACGAGCGATCGCGATCTGTTCGGCTTTGGTGGCTAGGTGTGCCTGGCTGGCATAGGTCTTTCCGCCGTACGCCTTCCAGGTGCCCGCGGCGAACTGCACGCCGCCATAGAAGCCATTGCCGGTATTGATCATCCAGTTGCCGCCGCTCTCGCACTGAGCGACGCGATCCCACACGGTCGTCGCTGCCGCCTCGGCCGGTGCGGCGGTTACCAGCCCAATCCCGGAGGACAGAGCAAGCGCCGCACACACGCCGACGGCGCGCATGATGATGGTGGATGTCACGTAGGACTAGATCCTTCCCCGAGTACGCCTGTGAGGGTGACCTCAGTGGGTATGGGCGGTCATGTCCCGGCGCTCACGCGGTGTGGCAGACCACACCGCCGTGAGCGCTTCATTCCCCCGGGACTCCCTCGTGACGTGAGAGAGATCCGATGGTTTCCCCCACCTCCGCTTCGCCCGGGACGGTCCCGGCCAAGGTGCCGTCCAGCGGAGAGCTCGGCGAACGGACACGCGACCTCAGCGACACATCGGATGCCTCTGAGTTCTTCCCCCGGCGTTCCACTCCCGCGCGTCTTATAACGAAACGGAAACGAGCCGAGACCTACCGTAGAGCGAAACTTCTTCCCAGCGCAACAGTTTGCGATACCAATTCGTAATCTGTGGAAAAATCCGCGTTTTTGCCCTGACAGCCCGCCTGGCCATCGGCCACCTCTTGAAGCACCGTTCTCTCGTCTGGAGACAGTTCGCGAGTCTCTGAGCCGGCGATCCGGCCCTCGTTAGACGTCCCAGGAGGGCAAACGCTGTGGGGGGCGCATTGTGGTCGGAGGAGATCCATAAGTCCCTAGAACGACCGATGGTCCCTAGAACGACGAAAGGTCTGGCTGAACCAGACCTTGGCAACTAGACCCTTGGGAGGTTGTCGGAGAGGACGCTCGGGGGTTCGTCCCCTCCGGCAACCTGTGCCGCCCACGTTACTAAAGAAGTCGAAGAAAATGAACCCCAAACATTTTGGGGGCAACTGCACTACACTCCGCCGCCGGGGCAAGCGCCTGAGGTTCATGCCTCAGTCGCAGAAGCGTTCAGCCTTCCACGAGGCCGATCAGCGCCGACTCAACCGCAAGCAGCGGTGCCACATTGCCTTCCAGTGCAGTACGGCATGCAAGCAGAGCGTCGATTCGGTGCAGGGTCGACTCAGGGGTCGATTTGCGCGCCAGCACCGCAATCTGTGGCTGGAGATCCTCATTGATCAACGGCGCCCCCGAGCCGGTTTGGATACTCAACACATCGCGATAGAAGCCGGTCAGCTCGGTCAGTGTCCGATCGATCGCGTCCCGCTGAAACCGCTTATTACGAGCCCTTTGCTGCTCTTCAAGCTCCTTGATCGCCGCATGGGCTTGGCGCGGCTTGGCCCCCTTGGTGCCGAACCCGAGGGCTTCCTCCAATGCGGCGCGCTCTTTGGCATCCAGCTCGCTGGTCGTCTTGGCCGCCTCCACAGACGACATCTCGATGATTTGGGCCGCCGCAGCAAGACAGGCGCCTAGGCCCTGCAACTGGGAGGGGATCTGGAGGATCTGCTGTCGCCGGTTTCGAGCGCTCTCGTCTCGTGCCAGTACCCGGGCTCGGCCGACATGCCCCTGGGAAACCCGTGCCGCGTACGCCGCCAGCTCCGCTTCGATGCCATCGCGGGTCTCCAGCAGTCGCGCTACCGCCGGAATCGTCGGCGTCTGCAGCGTCAACAACCGGCAACGCGATCGGATGGTCGCGACCACATCGTCCGGCGTCGGTGCGCAGAGGATCCACACTGTACGAGGTGCCGGCTCTTCAATACTCTTCAGCAGCGCGTCCGCGCCGCGCTCGGTGACTCGATCAGCGTCCTCGATCACGATTACCTGCCACCGACCCAAAGTCGGACTCATGACAGCTCGGCGAACCAGCTCACGTACCTCATCGACACCGATCGAGAGCAGTTCGGTACGCACCAGGGTCACGTCGGGATGCGCACCGGACAGTGACGTACGGCACTCGGTGCATTTGCCGCAGCCGCCCGCGCGGCACTGCAGCGCCGCTGCAAACGCTCGCGCCGCGTTCGAGCGGCCTGACCCGGGCGGTCCGGTGAACAGCCAGGCGTGGCTCATTGCGTGGGGTTCGGCTGCCACGGCGCGCTGCAAGGTGGCGACGGCCGCGGTCTGACCGATCAACTCCGCCCAGACACCAAGATCGGTAGCGTGCGCGGAGGTAGTGGAATCGGTCAGCCCTACAGTCACCTGATCCACTGTGCCATCAACCGCCGACATCAACGCTGACGCGCAGGCATGAGAAACGGCGCAACCCGAGCAACGACTTGAGCAGCGATCTCCTCGCGTGACGCGCGGGCATTCAGCACCAGATACCGCTCCGGCTCCCGTCGCGCCAGCTCGAGAAAGAACTGCCGCGTCCGCTCGTGGAACCCATCACCGGCCAGCTCTAGGCGGTCCTTATTGGACTTGGCATGAACACCGTCACTGAGCTCGGCGTCAAGGACCACAGTCAGATCCGGCCGGAGATCCTCAGTAGCCCAACGGGCAATGCGTTCGAGGTCGGTGAGCTGCAGGACCCGCCCGGCTCCCTGATAGGCCAGCATGGAGTCGACATAGCGGTCACACACCACCACAGCGCCGCGCTGTAAAGCGGGCCGAACCACCGAAAAGAGGTGCTGTGCCTTGTCAGCTGCATACAGCAAGGCCTCAGCACGCGGAGACATCTCGCCGGTCGCCGGATCCAGAACAATCCTCCGGATCATCGCTCCAACAGCGGTATCTCCCGGTTCAAAGGTCCTGACGACCTCATGACCGGCATTGGTCAACCATCCACAAAGCAGATCGACTTGGGTCGTCTTGCCGACCCCATCACCGCCCTCGAAGACAATGAAGACCCCGCAAGCCGCGCTCACGAGCCAAGCTTTTTCTTGGTCTTGGCCCATACCTCGACGAACTCACGCCGGGAATGGCGAACCCGCCGATACCCACGTTCGAAGTCCCGGCCTGCCGCGAAGGCTTGGGCCGGCAGGAGCTTGGCTACTTGTTCGGCCGTGACGAGCTCGCGTCGATAATCATTGTGAATCTCAGCCAGCAATTGCCGAGGCTTAAGCAACTGCTGCTGGATTGTTACCGCCTCCTCGGGAAGCACCTGGCCGGCCACGCCAATAACCCATTCCAGGCGCCCCATCTCCTGCCACGCCTCTTCCCATTCATGATCCGGAGAGTCCACGATCAGGTGATCAGCGCATCGGCTCATGCGATTGATCGCCATCGAGATCAAGCCAGCGAGCACCTCACCAGCAGGATCGGATCGTTGATCAGCCAGTCTGGGCGATCGGACGGCCGCAACCAAACGTTCCAGCACGGTGAGATAGCGGTCGCTGCGAAGCCGAGCAGTTAGCCGGTCATGCCCGTCACCGTTCGAGGAGTCTCCCTCAAGACTGATCCAGCCCAGCTCGTCGTAGAGATCTTCAACCCACTCTTCATCAAGGACGACGGAAAGGCCCTTCAGCTCGAGCCGCAGTCGCGCAGCCTGATCGGCAAGCCGGCCAACAGCGGCTAGATCTCCGCCGCGGATAGCAAGATCAGCTTCGACGATCTGCCGGAGCCGCAGCGCCACCAACTGCGACACGAATTTCTTGAAGGGGGCGGCGGCGTCGAACGGGCCAGGTACCGGAATGTCGGTGGGGCCAGTCGCTGGTGCCCCCAGCCGGGAAACTAGCCGAGGGAAGCGTGGCACATGCGCGGCGCCGACTTGCGCCAACGTGCGGTCGAGCCAGGCCACCTGCTCATCTGTCAGTTCGGGCCCAACTGGAGTGATCAACACTTCGCGATAGCGGGCAGTAGTCAGGCCGCCGCGGCGTACTGTCACCTTGTCGTCCCTGAGCAGTGCAAGCGTTGTGCCCTGATCGTCGCGTAACGCGAACTCTCGCCGATCACAGGTGAGTGCCGCAACTGGCCCCAACGTTGCGCGGCGTCGCAGCGGACGAATCATGTCCGCCAGCTCCTCTGGAAGATCAGCATGACCCATCAGCTCGATACGGTCCTTCGGCAACAGCGGATGCCAATCCGGTGCTGTGATGTACCACTCACCGCGCCCGTCCAGCACTCGGTGGGCAAGCAGTACGCCAGAGCGGATCAGCCGATGATCCGGGGCGTCGAGCAGCGTCACAGAGATCTCGTACGCGGCATTGTGGCCGGCCCTGGCCACCAGATGATGCAGACCAAGATCAGGATTGATCATGCGTGGTGCGACGGCACTGTAGGGCACGTCGTAGCAGCGCTGGCCCGGCGGATTCGTGCTTGATCCGTCTGTAGTCGAGGCCGGCAGCGCGGCGATGGGCGACCCGAGCTTGCCCGCCTTTAACTTTCGCCGCTTTTTCTTGCCCATGGTCGAACATTAGTGCTGAAACTCAGCCTCCGTTAGCCAGCTTTGGCCCGTACTTTCTTCGAGGGCACTCTTTTGGCGGCAGGCTTGGAAGCCGATGAGTTTGCTGCAGCCGCATTCGTACGCTTCGCCGGACGCTTCTTGGGAGCAGGACCCTTGGCGCGCTTATCGGCGAGCAGCTCGGCGGCGCGTTCGGAAGTGATCGTTTCGATGTCGTCGCCACGCCGCAACGTCGCGTTGATCTCCCCGTCAGTGACGTACGGACCGAAGCGGCCTTCCTTGATGATCATGGGACGGCCAGAGGCCGGATCGGCGCCGAGGTCCTTGAGTGGCGGCTTGGCAACGGCCCTGCCGCGTTGCTTGGGCTGGGCGTAGATGACCTGCGCCTCTTCCAAGGTGATCGCGAAAATTTGATCTTCGCTTTCCAAAGATCGAGAATCCGTGCCTTTTCTCAGATAAGGCCCGTAGCGCCCATTCTGCGCAGTGATCTCGACGCCATTCACGTCCTCGCCAACCACCCGTGGCAAGCTCATCAGCTGCAGCGCCTGCTCCAGGCTGACCGTGTCAGTGCTCATTGAGGAAAACAGCGATGCGGTCCGCGGCTTGGAACTTTTTGGAGCGTCGTCCTCGAGGATCTCAGTCACGTACGGCCCGAAGCGACCATCCTTGGCGACGATCATGCGAGATGTTTGCGGATCGATCCCTAGCTCGCGTTCCTCACCCGCCGGCTTCGCCAACAGCTCTCGGGCAAGATCAATAGTGAGCTCGTCAGGAGGAAGATCATCTGTGACGTTGGCCCGGCGACCCTCCTCGTCCTCCACGTAGGTGCCATAGCGGCCGACCCGGACCACGATCTTGGGCGCGCCGGTCTCTAGCGCATCGGGATCAGGGAGCTCGAAGGTCGAAAGCCTGCGAGCAT